>NZ_VNXE01000053.1:0-104823 GCF_009820115.1 Escherichia sp. HH41S | reverse complement strand
AGAAGTGAAACGCCGTAGCGCCGATGGTAGTGTGGGGTCTCCCCATGCGAGAGTAGGGAACTGCCAGGCATCAAATTTAGCAGTAAGCCGGTCATAAAACCGGTGGTTGTAAAAGAATTCGGTGGAGCGGTAGTTCAGTCGGTTAGAATACCTGCCTGTCACGCAGGGGGTCGCGGGTTCGAGTCCCGTCCGTTCCGCCACCCTAATTAGGGGCGTAGTTCAATTGGTAGAGCACCGGTCTCCAAAACCGGGTGTTGGGAGTTCGAGTCTCTCCGCCCCTGCCAGAAATCATCCTTAGCGAAAGCTAAGGATTTTTTTTATCTGTAACAACCCTCTCCGAAGTAAATCCTTCCACCGGCATCCTTGCCAGTCATTTTGATTAATACACTTCATCCAGCACGTTAATTTTCAATAGATCACGAATCAACGCATTTTTATCGCTATTTTGCAGCCATATAGCATAAAGCGGCCGTGAAAGTGTTGTGCTATCGACAACGGTATGTAGGCCGCCTTTTTTACGCGCCCAGCTGACTGGTAGCCAGGTGCAACCATTAAGCATCGCAATCTGTTGCTGTGCCAGTTCAGCTGAACTCGTTGTCAGAATGGGAACTTCGTCAGCACCGATCAAACCTGCCTCATGTTGTTGAAAATCTGGCCCCCATTCCAGTCGCAGATAGTTAAGATCTCCCTTAAGTTTGGAAGGGGCACTGGTATAAAGCGCTAAAGTGAAATACCCCAGCAACTGACTGCTAAATTCGTCCATTTTGGGCGCTTCAGTAGTAATAAGAAGATCAAGCTGGCGTTCATGCAGCTGTTTTACCAGAGACTGCCGTTGGGCAATTCGCGCTTCGAACTGTAAACCTGTATGGGCATCCTGGTTTTGATACAAGCGTCCCAACCACTGATTAAGCATACATTCCCACAACGAGGCGCTGGCACCGATAGAAAACTCATTATGTCGTGAGGTATGCGCCACCTCCTTACGGGCGGCCTGCCAGGTACTCATGAGCGTTTCTGCATAGGGCAGTAGCTTTTCACCGGCAGCGGTTAAACGGATATTGTTTCTGTGGCGGGTGAAAAGGTTCACACCCAGTTGATTTTCCAGTTGTCTGATTCGAAAGCTCACTGCTGACTGGGTCAGATAGAGCGATTCAGCCGCTCGACCAAAGTGACGCGTTCGGCTAACTTCCAGGAAAGTTTTTAACAATTCCGTATCCACAGTGCTCTCCGCAAAATTATTTGTCGTTATGATTTAAATGTTTTGTTTTACACTCTGTCAAGCGTAACTAATACTCCGCGCCATAACTAGCTCGGTCAAAGAATTAGGAGCGTGCAGGATGGCGGAAAGCTTTACGACGACTAATCGATATTTCGACAATAAACATTATCCACGTGGATTCTCTCGTCATGGTGATTTCACCATCAAAGAGGCACAACTGCTTGAGCGTCATGGTTATGCCTTCAATGAGCTGGATCTCGGCAAACGCGAGCCGGTTACCGAGGAAGAGAAACTCTTCGTAGCAGTATGCCGTGGCGAACGTGAGCCAGTGACAGAAGCAGAACGCGTGTGGTCCAAGTATATGACGCGTATCAAGCGTCCAAAACGTTTTCACACCCTTTCCGGCGGTAAACCGCAGGTTGAAGGTGCTGAAGACTACACCGATTCCGACGATTAATAAAAAGGGCGAAATGCCCTTTTTTTATGTCAGCAGTTTTTGCAAATGGATGAGCAAGCGGTCGATAGCACGATAGCTAACAGCCTCTTGCAAATGCTGACGTGTAATAATGTCAGACTGATCAATATCAGCAATGGTTCGTGCAACTTTAAGTAACCGCTGCCAGGCACGAATCGATAACCCCAGATGAAGCAGCGTTTCTTCCAGCCACTGCGCATCTTCGCTCTCAAGCTTGCAGAATTGGCGTATTTCCGGACTATCCAGCCAGGCATTCAGTTTATTCTGCCGCTTAAATTGGCGCTCTCTGGCGGCCATTACGCGTTGTTTAACGGTGGCGCTGCTTTCTCCCGGCACTACCGTTTTACTCAAAATGCCGGGTGGCGGTAATGGGATCTCCAGTGAGAGATCGAAGCGGTCGAGAAAGGGACCAGAGAGTCGGTTGAGATAACGCAGCGTTTGCTCTGGTGTGCAGCGGTTATGGTTTCCCTGATAATGTCCGGTAGGGCTGGGATTCATCGCCGCGACAAGCTGGAAACGGGCTGGATAGGTTATTTTTGCTCGCGTGCGTGAAAGATGGATCTGCCCGGATTCAATCGGCTCTCGCAAGGCATCCAGTGTACGCCGTTCAAATTCAGGTAACTCATCAAGAAAAAGCACGCCGTTATGCGCCAGCGAAATTTCACCAGGCCCTGGAATTGCACCACCGCCCACCATCGCAGTTAACGACGCACTGTGATGAGGTGAGCGGAACGGGCGCTGCCGCCATTGTTTTTGTACTGATTCAGCATTTACCAGACTTAATATCGCAGCGCTCTCCAGTGCCTCTTCATTGCTTAAATCTGGCAACAGGCCATTAATACGGCTGGCGAGCATTGTTTTACCTGTTCCCGGCGGTCCAATCAGTAAAAGGTTGTGTCCGCCAGCGGCGGTAATTTCCAGTCCTCGCTTTCCTTGCTCCTGACCGACAACATCACTGAGATCATGTTGTAGCGCCCGGGATACTGCATCAGTTGGTTTCGGGCGTTCGAGAGCGTGCTTACCTTCCAGAAACGCACAGACAGCCTGCAGATGATCGGCTATCAGGCATCCTTCACCGTTAATTAGCCCCACTTCATCTTCGTTATCTTTCGCGACGATAATTTTTCTGCCCGACTTAATAGCTTCAGTTGCACTGGAGATTGCGCCGGGAACGCCACGCAGAGCGCCTGTAAGCGCCAGTTCTCCGACTAATTCATATTCATCTAACTTATTGGCTGTAAGCTGTTCTGAGGCCGTCAGTAACGCAATAGCGATAGGCAAATCATATCGTCCCCCTTCTTTTGGCAGATCGGCTGGAGCAAGGTTGATGGTGATTTTTTTCGCCGGATATTCATATCCGCTATTGATAATGGCGCTGCGCACGCGATCGCGAGCTTCTTTTACCGTTGTTTCTGGTAAGCCCACCATCGTTAAGCCGGGTAGACCTTTACTGATATGTACCTCAACAGTGATTGGGGGCGCATTTACTCCCAGGGCTGCGCGGGTATGAACAATTGACAGTGACATAAGCCCTCCTTGAGTCGCCATTATGTGCATAAGATATCGCTGCTGTAGCCCGCTAATTCGTGAATTTTAGTGGCTGATTCCTGTTTATTTGTGCAAGTGAAGTTGAGTTGTTCTGGCGGTGGAACGATGCTCGCAAAAATGCAGTGGACAAAGGATTAACTACGAGGAAGGGAACAACATTCATACTGAAATTGAATTTTTTTCACTCACTGTTTTCTTTTTAAAAAACAACAATTTCTATTGAAATTATTAAAGGCATCATAAAAATCGGCCAAAAAATATCTTGTGCTATTCGCAAAATCTATGGTAACTCTTTAGGCATTCCTTCGAACAAGATGCAAGAAAAGACAAAATGACAGCCCTTCTACGAGTGATTAGCCTGGTCGTGATTAGCGTGGTGGTGATTATTATCCCACCGTGCGGGGCTGCACTTGGACGAGGAAAGGCTTAGAGATCAAGCCTTAACGAACTAAGACCCCCGCACCGAAAGGTCCGGGGGTTTTTTTTGACCTTAAAAACATAACCGAGGAGCAGACAATGAATAACAGCACAAAATTCTGTTTCTCAAGATTCAGGACGGGGAACTAACTATGAATGGCGCACAGTGGGTGGTACATGCGTTGCGGGCACAAGGTGTGAATACCGTTTTCGGTTATCCGGGTGGCGCAATTATGCCGGTTTACGATGCATTGTATGACGGCGGCGTGGAGCACTTGCTGTGCCGGCATGAGCAGGGCGCGGCAATGGCGGCTATCGGTTATGCCCGTGCTACCGGCAAAACTGGCGTATGTATCGCCACGTCTGGTCCGGGCGCAACCAACCTGATAACCGGGCTTGCGGACGCGCTGTTAGATTCCATCCCTGTTGTTGCCATCACCGGTCAGGTGTCCGCTCCCTTCATCGGCACCGATGCATTTCAGGAAGTTGATGTCCTGGGATTGTCATTAGCCTGTACCAAACACAGCTTCCTCGTACAGTCTCTGGAAGAGTTGCCGCGCATCATGGCTGAAGCATTCGAAGTTGCCAACTCAGGTCGTCCCGGTCCGGTTTTGGTCGATATCCCAAAAGATATCCAGTTAGCCAGCGGCGATCTGGAACCCTGGTTCACCACCGTTGAAAACGAAGTGACTTTCCCACATGCCGAAGTCGAGCAAGCGCGCCAGATGTTGGCAAAAGCGCAAAAACCGATGCTGTACGTTGGCGGTGGCGTGGGTATGGCGCAGGCAGTTCCTGCATTACGAGAATTTCTCTCTGCCACAAAAATGCCTGCCACCTGCACGCTGAAAGGACTTGGCGCAGTTGATGCGGATTATCCGTACTATCTGGGCATGCTGGGGATGCACGGCACCAAAGCGGCGAACTTTGCGGTGCAGGAATGTGACTTGTTGATCGCCGTGGGTGCACGTTTTGATGACCGGGTAACTGGCAAACTGAACACCTTCGCACCACACGCCAGTGTTATCCATATGGATATCGACCCGGCAGAAATGAACAAGCTGCGTCAGGCGCATGTGGCATTGCAGGGTGATTTAAATGCTCTGTTACCGGCATTACGACAGCCGTTGAATATCAATGACTGGCAGCAACACTGCGCGCAGCTGCGTGATGAACATGCATGGCGTTACAACCATCCCGGTGATGCTATCTACGCGCCGTTGTTGTTAAAACAACTGTCGGATCGTAAACCTGAAGATTGTGTAGTAACCACAGATGTAGGGCAGCACCAGATGTGGGCCGCGCAGCACATCGTCCACACTCGCCCGGAAAATTTCATCACTTCAAGCGGATTAGGCACCATGGGGTTTGGTTTACCGGCAGCGGTTGGTGCGCAAGTTGCGCGACCGAACGATACCGTCGTCTGTATCTCCGGTGACGGCTCTTTCATGATGAATGTGCAAGAGCTGGGCACCGTAAAACGCAAGCAGTTACCGTTGAAAATCGTCTTACTCGATAACCAACGGTTAGGGATGGTTCGACAATGGCAGCAACTGTTTTTCCAGGAACGATATAGCGAAACCACCCTTACCGATAATCCCGATTTCCTCATGTTAGCCAGCGCCTTCGGCATCCCTGGCCAACACATCACCCGTAAAGACCAGGTTGAAGCGGCACTCGACACCATGCTGAACAGTGATGGGCCATACCTGCTTCATGTCTCAATCGACGAACTTGAGAACGTCTGGCCGCTGGTGCCGCCTGGCGCCAGTAATTCAGAAATGTTGGAGAAATTATCATGATGCAACATCAGGTCAATGTATCGGCTCGCTTCAATCCGGAAACCTTAGAACGTGTTTTACGCGTGGTGCGTCATCGTGGTTTCCACGTCTGCTCAATGAATATGGCCGCCGCCAGCGATGCACAAAATATAAATATCGAATTGACCGTTGCCAGCCCACGGTCGGTCGACTTACTGTTTAGTCAGTTAAATAAACTGGTGGACGTCGCACACGTTGCCATCTGCCAGAGCACAACCACATCACAACAAATCCGCGCCTGAGCGCAAAAGGAATATAAAAATGACCACGAAGAAAGCTGATTACATTTGGTTCAATGGGGAAATGGTTCGCTGGGAAGACGCGAAGGTGCATGTGATGTCGCACGCGCTGCACTATGGTACCTCAGTTTTTGAAGGTATCCGTTGCTATGATTCGCACAAAGGACCGGTTGTATTCCGCCATCGTGAGCATATGCAGCGTCTGCATGACTCCGCCAAAATCTATCGCTTCCCGGTTTCGCAGAGCATTGATGAGCTGATGGAAGCGTGTCGTGACGTGATCCGCAAAAATAATCTCACCAGCGCCTATATCCGTCCGCTGATCTTCGTCGGTGATGTTGGCATGGGCGTAAACCCGCCAGCGGGATACTCAACCGACGTGATTATCGCCGCTTTCCCGTGGGGAGCGTATCTGGGTGCAGAAGCGCTGGAGCAGGGGATCGATGCAATGGTTTCCTCCTGGAACCGCGCAGCGCCAAACACCATCCCAACCGCGGCAAAAGCCGGTGGTAACTACCTCTCTTCTCTGCTGGTGGGTAGCGAAGCGCGCCGCCACGGTTATCAGGAAGGTATCGCGCTGGACGTGAATGGTTATATCTCTGAAGGTGCGGGCGAAAACCTGTTTGAAGTGAAAGACGGTGTGCTGTTTACCCCACCGTTCACCTCATCCGCGCTGCCGGGGATTACCCGTGACGCCATCATCAAACTGGCGAAAGAACTGGGAATTGAAGTGCGTGAGCAGGTGCTGTCGCGCGAATCACTGTACCTGGCGGATGAAGTGTTTATGTCTGGTACAGCGGCTGAAATCACGCCAGTGCGCAGTGTAGATGGTATCCAGGTAGGCGAAGGCCGTTGTGGCCCGGTTACCAAACGCATCCAGCAAGCCTTCTTCGGCCTCTTCACTGGTGAAACCGAAGATAAATGGGGCTGGTTAGATCAAGTTAATCAATAAATACAAAAAATGGGACGGCACGCACCGTCCCATTTACGAGACAGACACTGGGAGTAAATAAAGTATGCCTAAGTACCGTTCCGCCACCACCACTCATGGTCGTAATATGGCGGGTGCTCGTGCGCTGTGGCGCGCCACCGGCATGACCGACGCCGATTTCGGTAAGCCGATTATCGCGGTTGTGAACTCGTTCACCCAATTTGTACCGGGTCACGTTCATCTGCGCGATCTCGGTAAACTGGTCGCCGAACAAATTGAAGCGGCTGGCGGCGTTGCCAAAGAGTTCAATACCATTGCGGTGGATGATGGGATCGCTATGGGCCACGGGGGGATGCTTTATTCACTGCCATCTCGCGAACTGATCGCTGATTCCGTTGAGTATATGGTCAATGCCCACTGCGCCGACGCCATGGTCTGCATCTCTAACTGCGACAAAATCACCCCGGGGATGCTGATGGCTTCCCTGCGCCTGAATATTCCGGTGATCTTTGTTTCCGGCGGCCCGATGGAGGCCGGGAAAACCAAACTGTCCGATCAGATCATCAAACTTGATCTGGTAGATGCGATGATCCAGGGCGCAGACCCGAAAGTCTCTGACTCCCAGAGCGATCAGGTTGAACGTTCCGCATGCCCAACCTGCGGTTCCTGCTCCGGGATGTTCACCGCTAACTCGATGAACTGCCTGACCGAAGCTCTGGGCCTGTCGCAGCCGGGCAACGGCTCGCTGCTGGCAACCCACGCTGACCGTAAGCAGTTGTTCCTCAATGCCGGTAAACGCATTGTTGAATTGACCAAACGTTACTACGAACAGGATGATGAAAGCGCACTGCCGCGTAACATCGCCAGTAAGGCGGCGTTTGAAAACGCCATGACGCTGGATATCGCGATGGGCGGCTCTACCAACACCGTTCTCCACCTGCTGGCGGCGGCGCAGGAAGCGGAAATCGACTTCACCATGAGTGATATCGATAAGCTCTCCCGTAAAGTCCCGCAGCTGTGTAAAGTCGCGCCGAGCACCCAGAAATACCATATGGAAGATGTTCACCGTGCTGGTGGTGTTATCGGTATTCTCGGCGAACTGGATCGCGCGGGGTTACTGAACCGTGATGTGAAAAACGTACTTGGCCTGACGTTGCCGCAAACACTGGAACAATACGACATCGTCGTGACCCAGGATGATGCGGTAAAAAATATGTTCCGCGCTGGCCCTGCGGGCATTCGTACTACACAGGCATTCTCGCAGGATTGCCGCTGGGATACGCTGGACGACGATCGCTCCAATGGCTGTATCCGCTCGCTGGAACACGCCTACAGCAAAGACGGCGGTCTGGCGGTGCTCTACGGTAATTTCGCAGAAAACGGCTGCATCGTGAAAACCGCAGGCGTCGATGACAGCATCCTAAAATTCACCGGCCCGGCGAAAGTGTACGAAAGCCAGGACGACGCGGTAGAAGCGATCCTCGGTGGCAAAGTTGTCGCGGGCGATGTGGTGGTGATCCGCTATGAAGGCCCGAAAGGCGGCCCTGGCATGCAGGAAATGCTCTACCCAACCAGCTTCCTGAAATCAATGGGGCTCGGCAAAGCCTGTGCGCTGATCACCGATGGACGCTTCTCCGGCGGCACCTCTGGTCTTTCCATCGGCCACGTCTCGCCGGAAGCGGCAAGCGGCGGCAGCATTGGCCTGATTGAAGATGGTGACCTGATCGCTATCGACATTCCGAACCGTGGCATTCAGTTACAGGTAAGCGATGCCGAACTGGCGGCCCGTCGTGAAGCGCAGGAAGCCCGTGGCGACAAAGCCTGGACGCCGAAAAACCGTGAACGTCAGGTTTCCTTTGCCCTGCGCGCCTACGCCAGCCTGGCAACCAGCGCCGACAAAGGCGCGGTGCGCGATAAATCGAAACTGGGGGGTTAATGATGGCAGACTCACAACCCCTGTCTGGTGCTCCGGAAGGCGCCGAATATTTAAGAGCGGTGCTACGTGCACCGGTTTACGAGGCGGCGCAGGTCACGCCGCTACAAAAAATGGAAAAGCTCTCGTCGCGTCTTGATAACGTGATTCTGGTGAAGCGCGAAGATCGCCAGCCGGTACACAGCTTTAAGCTGCGCGGTGCATACGCCATGATGGCGAGCCTGACGGAAGAACAAAAAGCGCATGGCGTGATCACTGCCTCGGCGGGTAATCACGCGCAGGGCGTCGCGTTTTCTTCCGCACGGTTAGGCGTGAAGGCGCTGATCGTCATGCCAACCGCCACCGCCGATATCAAAGTTGATGCGGTACGCGGCTTTGGCGGCGAAGTGTTGCTTCATGGCGCGAACTTTGACGAAGCAAAAGCGAAAGCGATCGAACTGTCACAGCAGCAGGGCTTCACCTGGGTGCCGCCGTTCGACCACCCGATGGTGATCGCCGGGCAAGGCACGCTGGCGCTGGAACTGCTCCAGCAGGATGCCCATCTTGACCGCGTGTTTGTGCCGGTCGGCGGCGGCGGTCTGGCGGCGGGTGTGGCGGTGCTGATCAAACAACTGATGCCGCAAATCAAAGTGATCGCCGTTGAAGCGGAAGACTCCGCCTGCCTGAAAGCGGCGCTGGATGCGGGTCATCCGGTTGATCTGCCGCGCGTGGGGCTATTTGCTGAAGGCGTAGCGGTAAAACGCATTGGCGACGAAACATTCCGTTTATGCCAGGAGTATCTCGACGACATCATCACCGTCGATAGTGATGCGATCTGTGCGGCGATGAAGGATTTATTCGAAGATGTGCGCGCAGTGGCGGAACCTTCCGGCGCGCTGGCGCTGGCGGGAATGAAAAAATACATCGCCCAGAACAATATTCGCGGCGAACGACTGGCGCATGTGCTTTCGGGGGCGAATGTCAATTTCCACGGCCTGCGCTACGTCTCGGAACGCTGCGAACTGGGTGAACAGCGTGAAGCGTTGCTGGCGGTGACTATCCCGGAAGAGAAGGGCAGCTTCCTGAAGTTCTGCCAGTTGCTTGGCGGGCGTTCGGTCACCGAGTTCAACTACCGCTTTGCCGATGCCAAAAACGCCTGCATCTTTGTCGGCGTGCGCTTAAGCCGCGGCCTCGAAGAGCGCAAAGAAATTTTGCAGATGCTCAACGATGGCGGCTACAGCGTGGTTGATCTCTCCGACGACGAAATGGCGAAGCTACACGTGCGCTATATGGTTGGCGGGCGTCCATCGCATCCGTTGCAGGAACGTCTCTACAGCTTCGAATTCCCGGAATCACCGGGTGCGCTGCTGCGCTTCCTCAACACGCTAGGTACCCACTGGAACATTTCGCTTTTCCATTATCGCAGCCACGGCACCGACTACGGGCGCGTACTGGCGGCGTTCGAGCTTGGCGACCATGAACCGGATTTCGAAACCCGGCTGAATGAGCTGGGCTACGATTGCCACGACGAAACCAATAACCCGGCGTTCAGGTTCTTTTTGGCGGGTTAATGGTTCGGTAAAATCTTCCAGAAAGCCTCAATCAGCGGCTCATGCAGCCGCTTTTTTTGTGCACACACGCCCAGTTCAAACGGCGTTTTCTCATCGCTACGCTCCAGAATCATCACGCGGTTACGCACCGGTTCCGGGCTGTTTTCCAGCACCACTTCTGGCAACAAGGCCACGCCGCAGCCGAGCGCCACCATCGATACCATCGCTTCATGCCCACCGACTGTGGCGTAAATCATCGGGTTACTGATTTTATTGCGTCGGAACCACAGTTCAATGCGGCGGCGTACTGGCCCTTGATCGGCCATGATGAAGGGAATCGTCGACCAGTCCGGTTGCTCTACCGAAACCTGATTACGCACCGGGCAAGGCAGCGCGGGCGCGATCAGCACCACCGCAAGGTTCTCCAGCATCGAAAATGCCACCGCACCTGGCAGAGTCTCCGGCTTCCCGGCAATCGCCAGATCCGCTTCCCCCGTCACCACTTTTTCCATCGCATCCGCCGCATCACCGGTAGTGAGTTTGATCTCCACTGACGGGTGTTCCGCGCGGAATCTGTCAAGAATCGGCGGCAGATGGCTGTAGGCAGCGGTCACCGAGCAGAAGATATGTAATTCGCCAGAGAGCGACGGTCCTTGCTGGTCGATGGTGTGGCGCAATTGCTGATACTGCAACAGTGTTTGCTGGGCGAAAACGCGCAGTTCTTCGCCCGCTTCGGTCAGCGTCACCGTACGGTTATCGCGCACAAACAGCGGCTGACCGAGATCTTCTTCCAGGCGCTGAATCTGTCGGGAAAGCGTGGATGGACTAACGTGCATCGCCCGCGCGCTGCGGCCAAAATGGCGGCTTTCCGCCAGATGCAGGAAGGTTTTCAGATCGCGTAAATCCAATGGGGCAGCCCTCAATGTTGACGTTGCAAAAATTGCAATGTGACGTTGTGAATATATCAATTTCCGCAATAAATTTCCTGTCATATAGTGAATTCAATCTCGCAAACGCGAACCGAACAATAAGAAGCACAACATCACGAGGAATCACCATGGCTAACTACTTTAATACACTGAACCTGCGCCAGCAGCTGGCACAGCTGGGCAAATGTCGCTTTATGGGCCGCGACGAATTCGCCGATGGCGCGAGCTACCTTCAGGGTAAAAAAGTGGTCATCGTCGGTTGTGGTGCGCAGGGTCTGAACCAGGGCCTGAACATGCGTGATTCTGGTCTGGATATCTCTTATGCCCTGCGTAAAGAAGCTATCGCTGAGAAGCGCGCATCCTGGCGTAAAGCGACCGAAAACGGTTTTAAAGTGGGTACTTACGAAGAGCTGATCCCGCAGGCAGATCTGGTGGTTAACCTGACGCCAGACAAACAGCACTCCGACGTGGTGCGCACCGTACAGCCACTGATGAAAGACGGCGCGGCGCTGGGTTACTCACATGGTTTCAACATCGTCGAAGTGGGCGAGCAGATCCGTAAAGACATCACCGTAGTAATGGTTGCGCCGAAATGCCCTGGCACTGAAGTGCGTGAAGAGTACAAACGTGGGTTTGGCGTACCGACGCTGATTGCCGTTCACCCGGAAAACGATCCGAAAGGCGAAGGCATGGCGATCGCTAAAGCATGGGCGGCAGCCACCGGTGGTCACCGTGCGGGCGTGCTGGAGTCGTCCTTTGTTGCGGAAGTGAAATCTGACCTGATGGGCGAGCAAACCATTCTGTGCGGTATGTTGCAGGCTGGCTCTCTGCTGTGCTTCGACAAGCTGGTGGAAGAAGGCACCGACCCGGCATATGCAGAAAAACTGATTCAGTTCGGTTGGGAAACCATCACCGAAGCCCTGAAGCAGGGCGGCATCACCCTGATGATGGACCGTCTCTCTAACCCGGCGAAACTGCGTGCTTACGCGCTGTCTGAACAACTGAAAGAGATCATGGCACCGCTGTTCCAGAAACATATGGACGACATCATCTCCGGCGAATTCTCCTCCGGCATGATGGCTGACTGGGCCAACGACGATAAGAAACTGCTGACCTGGCGTGAAGAGACTGGCAAAACCGCGTTCGAAACCGCGCCGCAGTATGAAGGCAAAATTGGCGAGCAGGAGTACTTCGATAAAGGCGTACTGATGATCGCGATGGTAAAAGCAGGCGTTGAGCTGGCATTCGAAACCATGGTTGATTCCGGCATCATCGAAGAGTCTGCTTACTATGAATCACTGCACGAACTGCCGCTGATTGCCAACACCATCGCCCGTAAGCGTCTGTACGAAATGAACGTGGTTATCTCTGATACCGCCGAGTACGGTAACTATCTGTTCTCTTACGCTTGTGTGCCGTTGCTGAAACCGTTTATGGCAGAGCTGCAACCGGGCGACCTGGGTAAAGCTATTCCGGAAGGTGCGGTAGATAACGCGCAGTTGCGTGATGTGAACGAAGCGATTCGCAGCCATGCGATTGAGCAGGTAGGTAAGAAACTGCGCGGCTATATGACGGATATGAAACGTATTGCAGTTGCGGGTTAAGTGCGATTCAGAGTTCAAGGCCTTCTCCCGGAGAAGGCCTTGCTGTTAGTTACGGTAAAGCACCTTAATGATGTGATACCCGAACTGGGTATGCAGCGGACCGGTTGGCTCCAGTACCGGACAAGAGAAAACCACTTTATCGAACGCCGGAACCATCTGGCCCTGGCGGAATTCACCTAAATCACCGCCGCGTTTCCCTGACGGGCAAATAGAGTGTTTCTTCGCCAGCTTGCCGAAATCGGCACCATTCTTAATCTGCTCGAGAAGTTCCAGAGCCAGTTTCTCTTCTTTTACAAGGATATGCAGTGCTGCTGCTGTTTTTGCCATGATCGTGCCTTGAATTAAAAATTGTCAGTCAGGGAGGGGGGACATATATGGCAAAAGCCCGGAAAATCCGGGCTTCGCAGGTCCCTCAAGGGGAGAAAACTTAGGGCCTCTATGGGCTACAGAGTCATTATCGGGGATGGTGATTTTATTGTCAATTTATGAGCGATATGGCATTGATTGACTTGATGACTGCCCTCTGTATGTCTGCAACCAACTCATGTGGCAAACATTGATTAAGATACCCCCGATAAGTCCTTGCTCTGTTTAATCGGTTTCGACTGACTTGTTGTACCAGGTCGGCTTTAGCCCAACGTATCTGCTGATCAAAGAATTGCAGGTCATTGATAACATTACTGGCTATTTCAACATGCATTCCACGATTTAACTTGTCATGGTCGCGAGTGGTTGATAATGGAACGACGATACATGCGTTGCCATTAATTTTTCCGTTGAGCACGACAACCAACCTATTTTTTATCATCTCAGGTGGAATGCGGCCATCGTAATACGTCGTGCTGAACTGTCCATTCTGGCTAACAGGATAGTTACCAAAGTTGCATTCCAGTATTTCACCAACCTTGGGGCTGAAATTAATCGCCACGAGTAAACCTCTCCTTAGTAAACTCTGAAAAAGTAATAACACAACGTTACGACCCGATATTTTCTAAGTCTAATGGATTCATGATGAACTCCGGTTTCGGCCTTCCCTCTCTGATTTAAACATCCGCAGCCATCCGGTTAGCGGTTTTCACTCGGTCACATTCAAATGCGATTCTGCTACAATCCTCCCCCCGTTCGAAGATTGAGCAATACACCTATGCGTCTAAACCCCGGCCAACAACAAGCTGTCGAATTCGTTACCGGCCCCTGCCTGGTGCTGGCGGGCGCGGGTTCCGGTAAAACTCGTGTTATCACCAATAAAATCGCCCATCTGATCCGCGGTTGCGGTTATCAGGCACGGCATATCGCGGCGGTGACCTTTACCAATAAGGCGGCGCGCGAGATGAAAGAGCGTGTCGGGCAGACGCTGGGGCGTAAAGAGGCGCGCGGGCTGATGATCTCCACCTTCCATACATTAGGGCTGGATATCATCAAACGGGAGTATGCGGCGCTTGGGATGAAAGCGAACTTTTCACTGTTTGACGATACCGATCAACTGGCGTTGCTCAAAGAACTGACTGAGGGGCTGATTGAAGATGACAAAGTTCTTCTGCAACAGCTGATTTCGACCATCTCCAATTGGAAGAACGATCTCAAAACACCGGCGCAGGCGGCGGCAGAAGCAAAGGGCGAGCGGGACCGTATTTTTGCCCATTGTTATGGGCTGTATGATTCACACCTGAAAGCGTGCAACGTTCTCGACTTCGACGATCTGATTTTATTACCGACGTTGCTGCTGCAACGCAATGAAGAAGTACGCGAGCGCTGGCAGAACAAAATTCGCTATCTGCTGGTGGATGAATATCAGGACACCAACACCAGTCAGTATGAGCTGGTGAAACTGCTGGTGGGCAGCCGCGCACGTTTTACCGTGGTAGGCGATGATGACCAGTCGATCTACTCCTGGCGCGGTGCCCGTCCGCAAAACCTGGTGCTGTTGAGCCAGGATTTCCCTGCGTTGAAGGTGATTAAACTCGAACAGAACTATCGCTCTTCCGGGCGTATTCTGAAAGCGGCGAACATCCTTATCGCCAATAACCCGCACGTCTTTGAAAAGCGTCTTTTTTCTGAACTGGGTTACGGCACAGAGCTAAAAGTTTTAAGCGCGAATAACGAGGAACATGAGGCCGAGCGCGTCACCGGTGAATTGATCGCCCATCACTTCGTCAATAAAACGCAGTACAAAGATTACGCCATTCTTTATCGTGGTAACCATCAGTCGCGGGTGTTTGAAAAATTCCTGATGCAAAACCGCATCCCGTACAAAATTTCCGGTGGCACGTCGTTTTTCTCCCGTCCTGAAATCAAGGATTTGCTGGCTTATCTGCGCGTGCTGACTAACCCGGACGATGACAGCGCATTTCTGCGTATCGTTAACACGCCGAAACGAGAGATTGGCCCGGCGACGCTGAAAAAGCTGGGCGAGTGGGCGATGACGCGCAATAAAAGTATGTTTACCGCCAGTTTTGATATGGGCCTGAGTCAGACGCTTAGTGGACGTGGTTATGAAGCATTGACCCGCTTCACTCACTGGCTAGCGGAAATCCAGCGCCTGGCGGAGCGGGAACCGATTGCCGCAGTACGCGATCTGATCCACGGCATGGATTATGAATCCTGGCTGTATGAAACATCGCCCAGCCCGAAAGCTGCCGAAATGCGCATGAAGAACGTCAACCAACTGTTTAGCTGGATGACGGAGATGCTGGAAGGCAGTGAACTGGATGAGCCGATGACGCTCACTCAGGTGGTGACGCGCTTTACTCTGCGAGACATGATGGAGCGCGGCGAGAGCGAGGAAGAGCTGGATCAGGTACAACTGATGACTCTGCACGCGTCAAAAGGGCTGGAGTTTCCTTATGTCTACATGGTCGGTATGGAAGAAGGATTTTTGCCTCACCAGAGCAGCATCGATGAAGACAATATTGATGAGGAGCGTCGGCTGGCCTATGTTGGCATCACCCGCGCCCAGAAGGAATTGACCTTTACGCTGTGTAAAGAACGCCGTCAGTACGGCGAACTTGTGCGCCCGGAGCCGAGTCGCTTCCTGCTGGAGCTGCCGCAGGATGATTTGGTTTGGGAACAGGAGCGCAAAGTTGTCAGCGCCGAAGAACGAATGCAGAAAGGCCAAAACCATCTGGCAAATCTGAAGGCGATGATGGCAGCAAAACGAGGGAAATAATCAAGGCCGGGTAAGATGCGCGAGCATCGCACCCAGCATATTACTCTTTAATGCACTTCCAACGGCCAGTGAACATAGCTTTGCCACTGGCTTTCCTGATCAATAATCTCTTTACCCAGCGGATGTTGGGTTAGCCAACCTTGCGGAAGCGTCAAGGTCAACAGTTCATGGTTGGCCTTTAATGTCATCTCTGGCACGAGATCGTCACGGCGACGGCTGGCAAAAATGATGGCCAGGCGTAGTAAACGGCAGAGTTGTTCTGCGACGCGTGGCGGTACGGCATTTTGTTGATGCAACGAGGAGAGATCTATTGGGTTCGTCTGGTTGAGTAGTAGCGTCGCCAGTAATTTTTTCTGTGCAGGCGTAAAACCGGGAAGATCCAGATTACGCACCAGATAAGCAGCATGTTGCGGCGCTTGTTTGAAATCAACGCTCAGACCGATTTCATGAAGCTGACAGGCGCTGATGAGCAAATCACGGCTAATCGCTTCAAGATGCCATTCGTTTTCCACCTGATCGAAGAAATTAGCCGCAACTTTGGCTACTCGCTGAGCCTGATCAATATCGATCATAAAGCGGCGTTGAATATTACGCAGCGTACGGCTGCGAATATCCTGCTCGACGGCCAGATGCAACATGCCGTAGACCAGGCCTTCACGCAGTGCACCGCCAGCCAGGGTCATACACTGAATATTCAGTTCGGTAAAAATGGCTATCAGGATCGCCAGACCACTCGGGAATACTAACGCGCGTTCCAGCGTCAACCCTTCGATTTCCAGCTCTTCCAGCCTGCCACAGTGAATAGCGCGCTGCTTCAGTTGCTGCAATTTCGCCAGGGTAATGCGTTCATCCATTCCCTGCGCCATCATGATTTCCTGCAAAGCCTGCACGGTGCCGGAAGCACCAACACATACTTTCCAGCCGTGATAGCGCAATTCATCGGCAACCGGGCGTAGCACTTCGCGCGCGGCTTGTTCGGCAGCGACAAAGTTTTCTTGCCCCAGATTACGATCGGCAAAATAGCGCTCAAGCCAGGTGACGCAGCCCATCGACAGGCTGAACAACGAGGTGGTTTGTGCGCCAGTACCGGTTACCAGTTCAGTACTGGCACCGCCGATATCCACCACCAGGCGCTGATCGGCACCGCCAGTGGTGTGAGCAACACCCTGATAAATCAGGCGGGCTTCTTCTTCACCGCTGATCACTTGTACCGGACAACCGAGGATTTCCTGCGCTTTGGCAATAAAATCACCGGCATTGACGGCAAGGCGTAACGTCGCCGTAGCGACAACGCGAATTTGTGAGGGAGGGATATCTTGCAGACGTTCAGCAAACAGGCGCAAACATTGCCAACCGCGCTCCATTGCTTCATTAGACAGGGCATTTTCGCTGTTCAGGCCAGCAGCCAGACGCACTTTGCGTTTAATTCGCGTCAGCGTCTGGATGCTTCCAGCCACCTCGCGCACAACCAGCATATGAAAACTATTCGAACCGAGATCAATGGCTGCATATAATGACGAGGTGGAACCCATACTCTTCATCCTTCATTCTGTCTCTGCGTTGGCTGCGTTCTTTCACCCGAATCACTTACTACAGTAAGTTCATTGGGATTAACTCTCTTGCCATCTTGATACAGTTTGAATGATTTTGAGTATGACATTTTTTATTTAACCTGAACGACGACGATTACGCGGAGCGCCAGTACGACGCGGACCATTACCTGTACGCGGGCGTGTGAGGCGCAGCGGTTTTGGCAGATCGGTCATCAATGCGTCCGGATTGTATTTGCTTACCGGAATTGAGTGACCAATATAGGTCTCAATAGCAGGCAAATTCAATGCATACTCTTCACAGGCCAGGCTGATAGAGTGACCGCTTGCTCCTGCGCGACCTGTACGACCAATACGGTGAACGTAATCTTCACAGTCATCGGGTAAATCGTAGTTAAAGACGTGCGTCACTGCCGGAATATGCAAACCACGCGCGGCAACGTCGGTGGCAACCAGAATATCCAGATCGCCACGGGTAAATTCATCAAGAATACGCAGACGTTTTTTCTGCGCGACATCGCCTGTCAACAAACCGACACGATGACCATCTGCCGCCAGGTGGCCCCAGATCTCTTCACAACGATGTTTGGTGTTGGCGAAAATAATCGCTCGGTCTGGCCATTCTTCTTCAATCAGCGTTTGCAGCAAACGCATTTTTTCTTCGTTAGAAGGGTAGAAAAGCTCTTCTTTTATACGGTGGCCCGTTTTCTGTTCCGGTTCCACTTCAATATATTCGGCATTGTTCATCTGCTCGAATGCCAGTTCGCGTACCCGGTACGAAAGCGTGGCGGAGAACAGCATGTTGAGGCGCTGGTTTGCAGGCGGCATACGGCGGAACAGCCAGCGGATATCTTTAATAAAGCCCAGATCGTACATGCGATCGGCTTCGTCCAGTACCACCACCTGAATGGCACCGAGGTTAATGTGGTTCTGCTTGGCGTAGTCAATTAAACGACCCGTGGTGCCAATCAGTATGTCAACGCCGCTTTCCAGCACTTTCAGCTGTTTGTCGTAGCCATCACCACCGTAAGCCAGACCCAGCTTCAGGCCGGTAGCTTGCGCCAGTGGCTCCGCATCGGCGTGGATCTGCACGGCAAGTTCACGCGTCGGTGCCATAATTAAGGCACGCGGCTGATTCACCTTGCGATCGGCAATCGCGGGATGAGAGAGAAGATAATGAAACGTTGACGTAAGAAACGCCATCGTTTTCCCGGTACCGGTTTGCGCCTGCCCGGCTACGTCACGACCCGCCAGCGTCAGCGGAAGGGCCAGTGCCTGAATGGGCGTACAGTTATGAAACCCTTTTTTTTCAAGGGCTTCTACAACCTTCGGATGCAGGGCGAAGTCGGAAAACTTCTGTTCTGTTAAATGTGTTTTGCTCATAGTGTGGTAGAATATCAGCTTACTATTGCTTTACGAAAGCGTATCCGGTGAAATAAAGTCAACCTTTAGTTGGTTAATGTTACACCAACAACGAAACCAACACGCCAGGCTTATTCCTGTGGAGTTATATATGAGCGATAAAATTATTCACCTGACTGACGACAGTTTTGACACGGATGTACTCAAAGCGGACGGGGCGATCCTCGTTGATTTCTGGGCAGAGTGGTGCGGTCCGTGCAAAATGATCGCCCCGATTCTGGATGAAATCGCTGACGAATATCAGGGCAAACTGACCGTTGCAAAACTGAACATCGATCAAAACCCTGGCACTGCGCCGAAATATGGCATCCGTGGTATCCCGACTCTGCTGCTGTTCAAAAACGGTGAAGTGGCGGCAACCAAAGTGGGCGCACTGTCTAAAGGTCAGTTGAAAGAGTTCCTCGACGCTAACCTGGCGTAAGGGAATTTCATGTTCGGGTGCCCCGTCGCTAAAAACTGGACGCCCGGCGTGAGTCATGCTAACTTAGTGTTGACTTCGTATTAAACATACCTTATTAAGTTTGAATCTTGTAATTTCCAACGCTTCCCGTTTTATCTTAAATGCGAAGTGAACAGATTTCTGGCTCGTCACTCAATCCGTCTTGTCGTTTCAGTTCTGCGTACTCTCCTGTGACCAGGCAGCGAAAAGACATGAGTCGATGACCGTAAACAGGCATGGATGATCCTGCCATACCATTCACAACATTAAGTTCGAGATTTACCCCAAGTTTAAGAACTCACACCACTATGAATCTTACCGAATTAAAGAATACGCCGGTTTCTGAGCTGATCACTCTCGGCGAAAATATGGGGCTGGAAAACCTGGCTCGTATGCGTAAGCAGGACATTATTTTTGCCATCCTGAAGCAGCACGCAAAGAGTGGCGAAGATATCTTTGGTGATGGCGTACTGGAGATATTGCAGGATGGATTTGGTTTCCTCCGTTCCGCAGACAGCTCCTACCTCGCCGGTCCTGATGACATCTACGTTTCTCCTAGCCAAATCCGCCGTTTCAACCTCCGCACTGGTGATACCATCTCTGGTAAGATTCGCCCGCCGAAAGAAGGTGAACGCTATTTTGCGCTGCTGAAAGTTAACGAAGTTAACTTCGACAAACCTGAAAACGCCCGCAACAAAATCCTCTTTGAGAACTTAACCCCGCTGCACGCAAACTCTCGTCTGCGCATGGAACGTGGTAACGGTTCTACTGAAGATTTAACCGCTCGCGTACTGGATCTGGCATCACCTATCGGTCGTGGTCAGCGTGGTCTGATTGTGGCACCGCCGAAAGCTGGTAAAACCATGCTGCTGCAGAACATTGCCCAGAGCATTGCTTACAACCACCCGGATTGTGTGCTGATGGTTCTGCTGATTGACGAACGTCCGGAAGAAGTCACCGAGATGCAGCGTCTGGTAAAAGGTGAAGTTGTTGCTTCCACCTTTGACGAACCCGCATCTCGCCACGTTCAGGTTGCGGAAATGGTGATCGAGAAGGCGAAACGCCTGGTTGAGCACAAGAAAGACGTTATCATTCTGCTCGACTCCATCACTCGTTTGGCGCGTGCTTACAACACCGTTGTTCCGGCGTCAGGTAAAGTGCTGACCGGTGGTGTGGATGCCAACGCCCTGCATCGCCCGAAACGCTTCTTCGGTGCGGCGCGTAATGTGGAAGAGGGCGGCAGCCTGACCATCATCGCTACCGCGCTTATCGATACCGGTTCCAAGATGGACGAAGTTATCTACGAAGAGTTTAAAGGTACAGGCAACATGGAACTGCACCTCTCTCGTAAGATCGCTGAAAAACGCGTCTTCCCGGCAATCGACTACAACCGTTCCGGTACCCGTAAAGAAGAGCTGCTCACTACTCAGGAAGAGCTGCAGAAAATGTGGATCCTGCGCAAAATCATTCACCCGATGGGCGAAATCGATGCCATGGAGTTCCTCATTAATAAACTGGCGATGACCAAGACCAATGACGATTTCTTCGAAATGATGAAGCGCTCATAAATTTGTCTTATGCCAAAAACGCCACGTGTTTACGTGGCGTTTTGCTTTTATATCTGTAATCTTATTGCCGCACTGGCAATGTTAGGAAAATTCCTGGGTTTTGCTCGTGTGTTATGCAATTTGCATATCGAATGATTAATTTTTGCACAGGACTGGTGGGTTCGGAACGGACTTTCCCTTCTGAATAAAGGTCTTCGTGGTTATACTTCTGCTAATAATTTTCTCTGAGAGCATGCATTGTGAATTTACTGACAGTGAGTACTGATCTCATCAGTATTTTTTTATTCACGACACTGTTTCTGTTTTTTGCCCGAAAGGTAGCAAAAAAAGTCGGTTTAGTGGATAAACCTAACTTCCGCAAACGTCACCAGGGATTGATACCTCTCGTTGGGGGTATTTCGGTTTACGCAGGGATTTGCTTCACGTTCGGAATTGTCGATTATTATATTCCGCATGCATCTCTCTATCTCGCTTGTGCCGGTGTGCTTGTGTTCATCGGTGCGCTGGATGACCGTTTTGATATCAGCGTAAAAATCCGTGCCACCATACAGGCCGCTGTTGGCATTGTTATGATGGTGTTCGGCAAACTTTATCTCAGTAGCCTGGGTTATATCTTTGGCTCCTGGGAGATGGTGCTCGGACCGTTTGGCTACTTCCTGACGCTATTTGCCGTCTGGGCGGCAATTAATGCTTTCAACATGGTTGATGGCATTGATGGCTTGCTGGGCGGGTTGTCCTGCGTCTCGTTTGCAGCAATCGGTATGATTTTGTGGTTCGACGGGCAAACCAGCCTCGCTATCTGGTGCTTTGCGATGATCGCCGCCATCCTGCCCTATATCATGCTCAACCTTGGTATCCTGGGTCGCCGCTACAAAGTCTTTATGGGTGATGCGGGCAGTACGCTGATTGGTTTTACCGTTATCTGGATCCTGCTCGAAACGACCCAGGGCAAAACCCATCCCATCAGCCCGGTTACCGCTTTGTGGATCATCGCCATTCCGCTAATGGATATGGTGGCGATTATGTACCGTCGCCTGCGTAAAGGCATGAGCCCATTCTCTCCTGACCGTCAGCATATTCACCATTTGATCATGCGTGCCGGGTTTACTTCCCGCCAGGCGTTTGTGCTGATTACCCTTGCCGCAGCACTGCTCGCTTCAATTGGCGTGCTGGCAGAATACTCTCATTTTGTCCCGGAATGGGTCATGCTGGTGCTCTTTTTGCTAGCATTCTTCCTCTATGGATATTGCATTAAGCGTGCCTGGAAAGTTGCTCGCTTTATTAAGCGCGTAAAACGCAGACTGCGTAGAAATCGTGGTGGCAGCCCCAATTTAACCAAATAAATGAGGATGTGATGACACAACCAATGCCTGGGAAACCGGCCGAAGACGCTGAAAATGAACTGGATATTCGTGGGTTGTTTCGTACCTTGTGGGCTGGGAAGCTGTGGATTATTGGCATGGGGCTGGCGTTTGCGTTAATCGCGCTGGCGTATACTTTTTTTGCTCGTCAGGAGTGGAGCTCGACGGCGATTACCGATCGTCCAACAGTGAATATGCTGGGAGGATACTACTCGCAGCAGCAATTTTTGCGTAACCTGGACGTCCGTTCGAACATGGCTTCTGCCGACCAACCATCGGTCATGGATGAAGCCTATAAAGAGTTTGTTATGCAACTGGCCTCGTGGGATACCCGCCGCGATTTCTGGTTGCAGACAGACTATTACAAACAGCGGATGGTCGGGAACAGCAAAGCCGATGCGGCGTTGCTGGATGAAATGATTAACAACATCGTGTTTATTCCCGGTGACTTCACGCGTGCGGTCAATGATAGCGTTAAGCTGATTGCCGAAACCGCGCCTGACGCTAATAACCTGTTACGTCAGTATGTTGCGTTTGCCAGCCAACGAGCAGCCAGCCATCTGAATGATGAGCTGAAAGGCGCATGGGCGGCGCGTACCATCCAGATGAAAGCTCAGGTGAAGCGTCAGGAAGAAGTGGCGAAAGCCATCTACGACCGCCGGATGAACAGCATTGAACAGGCGCTGAAAATTGCTGAGCAGCATAATATTTCGCGCAGTGCGACAGATGTACCTGCCGAGGAACTACCTGATTCAGAAATGTTCCTGCTTGGGCGCCCAATGCTCCAGGCGCGACTGGAAAATTTACAGGCCGTCGGTCCGGCCTTTGATCTCGACTATGATCAGAATCGGGCCATGTTAAACACCCTGAATGTTGGTCCAACCCTGGATCCGCGTTTTCAGACCTATCGCTATTTGCGTACGCCGGAAGAACCGGTAAAACGCGATAGCCCACGTCGTGCCTTCCTGATGATTATGTGGGGCATTGTCGGGGGGCTGATCGGGGCTGGTGTCGCATTAACCCGCCGTTGCTCGAAATAGCAACACTGCTGCGGTGAGCGCAAAGGCGCTCGCCGCTTATTCGAAGAGAATCGATGTGAAAGTACTGACTGTATTTGGTACGCGCCCGGAAGCCATCAAGATGGCGCCGTTGGTGCATGCGTTGGCAAAAGATCCTTTTTTTGAGGCTAAAGTTTGCGTCACTGCGCAGCATCGGGAGATGCTCGATCAGGTGCTGAAACTCTTTTCCATTGTACCTGACTACGATCTCAACATAATGCAGCCAGGACAGGGTCTGACAGAGATAACCTGTCGGATTCTGGAAGGGCTAAAACCTATTCTTGCCGAGTTCAAACCAGACGTCGTGCTGGTTCACGGCGATACGACGACGACGCTGGCAACCAGTCTGGCGGCGTTTTATCAGCGTATTCCTGTTGGTCACGTTGAGGCTGGTCTGCGCACGGGCGATCTCTATTCGCCGTGGCCGGAAGAGGCAAATCGTACATTGACCGGGCATCTGGCGATGTATCACTTCTCTCCAACCGAAACGTCCCGGCAAAACTTGCTGCGTGAAAACGTTGCTGACAGCCGAATCTTCATTACCGGTAATACAGTCATTGATGCACTGTTATGGGTGCGTGACCAGGTGATGAGCAGCGACACGCTGCGTTCAGAGCTGGCGGCAAATTACCCGTTTATCGACCCCGATAAAAAGATGATTCTGGTGACCGGTCACAGACGTGAGAGTTTTGGTCGTGGCTTTGAAGAAATCTGCCATGCGCTGGCAGACATTGCCACCACTCACCAGGACATTCAGATTGTCTATCCGGTGCATCTCAACCCGAATGTCAGAGAGCCGGTCAATCGCATTCTGGGGCACGTGAAAAATGTCATTCTGATCGATCCCCAGGAGTATTTACCGTTTGTCTGGCTGATGAACCACGCCTGGCTGATTTTGACCGATTCAGGTGGCATTCAGGAGGAAGCGCCTTCGCTGGGGAAACCAGTGCTGGTGATGCGTGAAACCACTGAACGTCCGGAAGCAGTGAAGGCGGGTACGGTGCGTCTGGTCGGCACGGATAAGCAGCGAATCGTCGAGGAAGTGACGCGTCTTTTAAAAGACGAAAACGAATATCAAACCATGAGCCGCGCCCATAACCCGTATGGTGATGGTCAGGCATGCTCTCGCATTCTGGAAGCGTTAAAAAATAATCGGATATCACTATGAGTTTTGCGACCATTTCTGTCATTGGACTGGGTTACATTGGACTGCCAACGGCGGCAGCGTTTGCCTCCCGGCAAAAACAGGTGATTGGTGTTGATATCAACCAACACGCGGTTGATACCATCAATCGTGGCGAAATCCATATCGTCGAGCCTGATTTGGCGAGCGTAGTAAAAACTGCCGTAGAAGGCGGTTTTTTACGAGCGAGCACGACGCCGGTTGAAGCGGATGCCTGGCTGATTGCTGTACCCACGCCGTTTAAAGGCGATCATGAGCCTGATATGGCTTACGTTGAATCGGCTGCTCGCTCCATTGCGCCAGTGCTGAAAAAAGGCGCGCTGGTGATCCTTGAATCCACCTCGCCGGTGGGGTCAACCGAGAAGATGGCAGAATGGTTAGCAGAGATGCGTCCGGACCTGACTTTCCCACAGCAGGTGGGCGAGCAGGCGGACGTCAACATTGCTTACTGCCCGGAACGCGTGTTACCGGGCCAGGTTATGGTCGAGCTGATTAAAAACGATCGCGTGATTGGTGGTATGACGCCGGTTTGTTCGGCCCGTGCCAGCGAACTGTACAAAATTTTCCTCGAAGGTGAGTGTGTCGTCACTAACTCGCGAACGGCGGAAATGTGTAAGCTCACCGAAAACAGCTTCCGCGATGTGAATATCGCTTTTGCTAATGAATTGTCGCTGATTTGTGCCGATCAGGGGATTAACGTCTGGGAACTGATTCGCCTGGCGAATCGCCACCCACGCGTCAATATTCTTCAGCCTGGCCCAGGCGTGGGCGGCCACTGCATCGCTGTTGATCCGTGGTTTATCGTGGCACAGAATCCGCAGCAGGCGCGGCTTATCCGTACCGCGCGTGAAGTGAACGATCACAAACCGTTCTGGGTGATTGATCAGGTCAAAGCGGCGGTTGCCGACTGCCTGGCCGCTACCGATAAACGCGCCAGTGAGCTGAAAATTGCCTGCTTTGGTCTGGCGTTTAAACCGAATATTGATGACCTGCGCGAAAGTCCGGCGATGGAAATCGCTGAATTGATCGCTCAGTGGCACAGCGGCGAAACGCTGGTTGTTGAGCCTAACATTCACCAGTTGCCGAACAAACTGAATGGGCTTTGTACTCTGGCGCAGCTTGACGAGGCGCTGGCAATGGCAGATGTGCTGGTGATGTTGGTCGATCATAGTCAGTTCAAAGTTATCAATGGCGACAACGTCCATCAGCAGTATGTCGTCGATGCCAAAGGAGTCTGGCGCTAATGAGAAAGATTCTGATAACAGGCGGTGCCGGGTTTATTGGCTCGGCGCTGGTGCGTTATATCATCAACGAGACGAACGATGCGGTGGTGGTGGTCGATAAGCTGACCTACGCCGGAAACCTGATGTCGCTGGCACCGGTTGCGCAAAGCGATCGCTTTGCCTTTGAGAAAGTTGATATCTGCGATCGGGCAGAACTGGCGCGTGTTTTCACAGAACATCAGCCAGACTGCGTCATGCATCTGGCAGCTGAAAGCCATGTTGACCGTTCTATTGACGGCCCGGCAGCGTTTATCGAAACCAACATTGTCGGGACTTATACACTGCTTGAAGCGGCGCGGGCTTACTGGAATACGCTGGCAGAAGACAAAAAATCGGCGTTCCGTTTTCATCATATCTCCACCGACGAAGTATACGGTGACCTGCATTCCACAGATGATTTCTTCACCGAAACCACGCCGTATTCGCCGAGCAGCCCTTATTCTGCTTCAAAAGCAAGCAGCGACCATCTGGTGCGCGCCTGGTTGCGGACCTACGGCCTGCCGACGTTAATCACCAACTGCTCTAATAACTACGGTCCTTACCACTTTCCGGAAAAACTGATCCCGCTGATGATCCTCAACGCGCTGGCGGGTAAACCGCTGCCGGTATATGGCAACGGGCAGCAAATCCGTGACTGGTTATATGTTGAAGATCATGCCCGCGCGCTGTATTGCGTGGTGACCACCGGGAAAGTCGGTGAAACCTATAATATTGGTGGTCACAACGAGCGTAAGAATCTCGAGGTTGTGGAAACCATCTGCGAGCTGCTGGAAGAACTGGCCCCGAATAAACCGTACGGTGTGGCGCACTATCGCGATCTGATTACCTTTGTCGCTGACCGTCCAGGGCATGACCTACGCTATGCCATTGATGCTTCGAAAATTGCCCGTGAACTTGGCTGGCTGCCGCAGGAAACCTTTGAAAGTGGAATGCGTAAAACAGTGCAGTGGTATCTGGCTAATGAAAGCTGGTGGAAGCAGGTGCAGGACGGCAGCTATCAGGGTGAGCGTTTAGGTCTGAACGGCTAATTCTCAGCGGAGGCAAACATGAAAGGTATTATCCTGGCGGGCGGTTCCGGCACCCGATTGCATCCGATTACGCGCGGCGTATCGAAGCAATTGTTGCCGATTTACGATAAGCCAATGATTTACTATCCGCTGTCGGTGCTGATGCTGGCCGGTATCCGCGAAATTCTCATCATCACCACGCCGGAAGATAAAGGTTATTTCCAGCGCCTGCTGGGCGATGGTAGTGAGTTCGGTATCCAGCTGGAATATGCCGAACAGCCCAGCCCGGACGGTCTTGCGCAGGCATTTATCATCGGTGAAACCTTCCTTAATGGTGAACCATCTTGTCTGGTGCTGGGCGATAACATCTTCTTCGGCCAGGGCTTCAGTCCGAAGCTGCGTCATGTTGCGGCGCGCACGCAAGGGGCGACGGTATTTGGCTATCAGGTAATGGATCCAGAACGCTTTGGCGTCGTGGAGTTTGACGACAATTTCCGCGCTATCTCTCTGGAAGAAAAGCCAAAACAGCCAAAATCAAACTGGGCGGTGACCGGGCTTTATTTCTACGACAGTAAAGTTGTGGAGTACGCAAAGCAGGTGAAGCCGTCGGAGCGTGGTGAACTGGAGATTACCTCCATCAACCAGATGTACCTCGAGGCAGGCAACCTGACCGTTGAACTGCTCGGGCGCGGATTTGCCTGGTTGGACACCGGCACACACGACAGCCTGATTGAAGCCAGTACCTTTGTACAGACGGTGGAAAAACGCCAGGGCTTTAAGATTGCCTGCCTGGAAGAGATTGCCTGGCGTAACGGCTGGCTCGATGACGAAGGTGTGAAGCGTGCTGCCAGTTCATTAGCGAAAACTGGCTACGGCCAATATCTGCTGGAGTTACTCCGTGCCCGTCCGCGCCAGTATTGAACCACTAGCCTGGGAAAATGCCTTCTTTGGCGTTAACAGCGCTATCGTGCATCTCACTCCTGATGCGCCACTCCTGACGCCAGACGCTTTAGCGACGTGGTCACGAGTACAGGCCAAAATTACTGCATCAAATACTGTTGAGCTGGATGCCTTGCAACAGCTGGGATTCTGCCTGGTTGAAGGTGAAGTTGATTTGGCGCTACCCGTGAACAATGTCAGTGATAGCGGCGCAGAAGTGGCACAAGAGACAGATATTCCCGCATTACGTCAGTTAGCCAGCGCCGCATTTGCGCAAAGCCGTTTTCGTGCGCCATGGTATGCGCCTGACGCCAGCGGTCGCTTTTATGCGCAGTGGATTGAAAATGCCGTGCGCGGCACCTTTGATCATCAATGTCTGATTTTACGTGCGGCGTCCGGCGATATTCGCGGCTATGTCTCTTTACGGGAACTCAATGCGACAGATGCACGAATTGGCCTGCTGGCTGGACGCGGTGCAGGTGCTGAGCTGATGCAAACGGCGCTAAACTGGGCGTATGCTCGCGGTAAAACAACTTTGCGGGTGGCGACCCAAATGGGCAACACCGCCGCGCTTAAACGATACATACAAAGTGGTGCGAATGTAGAAAGCACCGCGTACTGGTTATACAGGTGATCACATGATTCCATTTAACGCACCGCCGGTGGTGGGAACCGAACTCGACTATATGCAGTCGGCAATGGGTAGCGGCAAACTGTGTGGCGATGGCGGTTTTACCCGTCGCTGCCAGCAGTGGCTGGAGCAACGTTTTGGCAGCGCCAAAGTGTTACTGACACCATCCTGCACCGCTTCGCTGGAGATGGCGGCGCTGCTGCTCGATATCCAGCCTGGCGATGAAGTGATCATGCCGAGCTACACCTTTGTCTCCACCGCCAATGCCTTTGTGCTGCGTGGCGCAAAAATCGTTTTTGTGGATGTTCGCCCGGACACCATGAACATCGATGAAACGTTGATTGAAGCAGCGATCACCGACAAAACGCGCGTTATCGTGCCGGTTCATTACGCGGGTGTGGCCTGCGAAATGGACACCATTATGGCGTTGGCGAAAAAGCATAATCTGTTTGTGGTGGAAGATGCCGCTCAGGGCGTGATGTCCACTTATAAAGGGCGTGCGCTGGGAACCATTGGTCATATTGGCTGCTTTAGCTTCCATGAAACCAAAAACTACACGGCGGGCGGTGAAGGCGGCGCGACGCTGATTAACGATAAAGCGTTAATCGAACGAGCCGAGATCATCCGTGAAAAAGGCACAAACCGCAGCCAGTTCTTCCGTGGTCAGGTCGATAAATATACCTGGCGCGATATTGGCTCCAGCTATTTGATGTCCGATCTGCAAGCTGCGTACCTGTGGGCGCAACTGGAAGCAGCGGATCGTATCAATCAGCAACGTCTGGCGCTGTGGCAAAACTACTACGATGCGTTAGCACCTCTGGCGAAAGCCGGGCGTATCGAGCTGCCGTCGATTCCCGATGGCTGCGTGCAGAACGCGCATATGTTCTACATTAAACTGCGGGATATTGATGACCGGAGCGCGTTGATTAACTTTCTGAAAGAAGCGGAAATCATGGCGGTGTTCCATTACATTCCGCTGCACGGTTGCCCTGCGGGGGAACGCTTTGGTGAGTTCCACGGTGAAGATCGCTACACCACCAAAGAGAGCGAGCGCCTGCTGCGCCTGCCGCTGTTCTACAACCTGTCGCCCGTCAATCAGCGTACGGTAATTGCGACCTTGTTGAATTACTTCTCCTGATATGTCGTTGGCAAAAGCGTCCTTATGGACGGCGGCCAGTACACTGGTCAAGATTGGTGCAGGGTTACTGGTCGGTAAGTTGCTGGCGGTGTCATTTGGTCCGGCGGGGCTTGGGCTGGCGGCAAATTTCCGCCAGTTGATTACCGTGCTCGGCGTGCTTGCCGGGGCGGGCATCTTTAATGGCGTAACCAAATACGTTGCCCAGTACCATGATAATCCGCAGCAGCTGCGCCGCGTGGTCGGCACTTCATCAGCGATGGTGCTTGGTTTCTCTACGCTGATGGCGCTGGTTTTTGTGCTGGCGGCAGCGCCAATTAGCCAGGGATTGTTTGGTAATACCGACTATGTGGGGCTGGTGCGTTTAGTGGCGCTGGTGCAAATGGGGATCGCCTGGGGCAACCTGTTACTGGCGTTGATGAAAGGCTTTCGCGATGCCGCTGGTAATGCGTTATCGCTGATTGTCGGCAGCTTGATTGGCGTTATCGCTTATTATGTCAGTTACCGTTTGGGTGGTTATGAAGGGGCATTGCTGGGGCTGGCGCTGATTCCGGCGTTGGTGGTGATTCCTGCCGTCATCATGTTGATCAAACGTGGTGCCATCCCGTTAAGCTATCTGAAACCCAGTTGGGATAACGGCCTGGCAGGGCAGTTGAGCAAATTTACGCTCATGGCGTTGATTACGTCGGTGACCTTGCCCGTTGCGTACATTATGATGCGTAAACTGTTGGCGGCGCAGTATAGCTGGGATGAAGTGGGTATCTGGCAAGGGGTGAGCAGTATTTCCGATGCCTACCTGCAATTTATTACGGCATCGTTCAGCGTATATTTGCTGCCCACGTTGTCGCGGCTAACGGAAAAGCGCGATATCACCCGGGAAGTGGTTAAATCGCTGAAATTCGTCTTACCGGCGGTAGCTGTGGCGAGTTTTACCGTCTGGTTGCTGCGTGATTTTGCTATCTGGCTGCTGTTGTCGAATAAATTTACCGCTATGCGCGATCTCTTTGCCTGGCAGTTGGTGGGCGATGTATTAAAAGTGGGCGCTTATGTCTTTGGTTATCTGGTGATCGCCAAAGCGTCACTGCGGTTTTATATTCTGGCGGAAGTCAGCCAGTTCACTTTATTGATGGTATTTGCCCACTGGCTAATCCCTGCGCATGGCGCACTGGGCGCGGCGCAGGCCTATATGGCAACCTATATCGTCTATTTTTCTCTTTGTTGTGGCGTGTTTTTACTCTGGCGTAGGCGGGCATGACTGTACTGATTCACGTACTGGGATCGGATATCCCTCACCATAACCAAACCGTTCTGCAGTTTTTCAACGACGTGCTGGCCGCGACGAGCGAGAATGCGCGCGAGTTTATGGTTGTTGGCAAGGACGACGGCCTAATTGATAGCTGTCCGGCGCTTTCTGTGCAATTTTTCCCTGGGAAAAAATCGCTGGCGGAAGCGGTCATTGCGAAAGCAAAAGCTAACCGTCAGCAGCGATTTTTCTTCCACGGTCAGTTCAATCCCAAACTGTGGCTAGCTCTGCTGAGTGGTGGCATTAAGCCCAGCCAGTTTTACTGGCATATCTGGGGGGCAGACCTGTATGAGCTTTCCAGTGGCTTGAGATATAAGCTTTTTTATCCGCTGCGCCGTCTGGCGCAAAAGCGAGTCGGCTGTGTATTTGCCACCCGCGGTGATTTGAGTTTTTTTGCCAAAACGCATCCAAAGGTGCGGGGCGAACTGCTGTACTTCCCGACGCGGATGGACCCTTCTCTCAATACGATGGCGAACGATCGCCAACGTGAAGGGAAAATGACCATTCTGGTGGGGAACTCCGGTGACCGCAGCAATGAGCATGTCGCCGCCTTACGCGCCGTTCATCAGCAATTTGGCAATACGGTAAAAGTCGTGGTGCCGATGGGATATCCACCCAATAACGATGCATATATCAATGAAGTTCGCCAGGCGGGGCTGGCGTTATTCAGCGAAGAAAATCTGCAAGTTCTGAGCGAAAAACTGGAATTTGATGCCTATCTGGCGCTACTTCGTCAGTGCGATCTCGGTTACTTTATTTTTGCCCGCCAGCAGGGCATTGGTACGCTGTGCTTGCTGATTCAGGCGGGCATTCCTTGTGTGCTTAACCGGGAAAATCCGTTCTGGCAGGATATGACGGAACAGCATTTGCCGGTGCTGTTTACTACCGACGATCTCAACGAGGATATTGTGCGTGAAGCACAGCGCCAGCTGGCGTCGGTGGATAAAAACACCATTGCCTTCTTTAGCCCTAACTTTCTACAAGGCTGGCAGCGGGCGTTGGCGATTGCCGCCGGGGAGGTCGCATGAGTCTGCTGCAATTCAGTGGCCTGTTTGTTGTCTGGCTGCTCTGCACGCTGTTTATTGCCACGCTGACCTGGTTTGAGTTTCGCCGTGTGCGCTTTAACTTCAATGTCTTCTTTTCATTGCTGTTTTTGCTCACCTTTTTCTTCGGCTTCCCGCTGACCAGCGTGCTGGTATTTCGCTTTGATGTTGGTGTTGCGCCGCCAGAAATCTTGTTGCAGGCGTTGCTTTCTGCGGGCTGCTTCTACGCGGTTTACTATGTCACCTACAAAACCCGCCTACGCAAACGCGTTGCTGATGTACCGCGCCGTCCGCTGTTTACCATGAACCGCGTGGAGACCAATCTCACGTGGGTGATCCTGATGGGCATTGCGTTGGTAAGCGTCGGCATCTTCTTCATGCACAACGGCTTTTTGCTGTTCCGGCTTAATTCTTACAGTCAGATCTTTTCCAGCGAAGTCTCCGGCGTGGCATTAAAACGCTTCTTTTACTTTTTCATCCCGGCGATGCTGGTGGTTTATTTTCTGCGCCAGGACAGCAAAGCGTGGCTGTTTTTCCTCGTCAGCACGGTCGCCTTTGGCTTGCTGACTTACATGATTGTCGGCGGCACTCGCGCCAATATTATCATCGCATTTGCTATCTTCCTGTTTATTGGCATTATTCGCGGCTGGATTTCGTTGTGGATGCTGGCGGCGGCGGGCGTGCTGGGGATTGTGGGCATGTTCTGGCTGGCGCTAAAACGCTATGGAATGAATGTGAGCGGCGATGAAGCGTTCTATACGTTTCTCTATCTCACCCGCGATACCTTTTCGCCGTGGGAGAATCTGGCATTGCTGTTGCAGAACTACGACAACATCGACTTCCAGGGCCTGGCTCCCATTGTCCGCGATTTCTATGTCTTTATCCCTTCCTGGCTGTGGCCGGGTCGCCCGAGTATGGTACTGAACTCCGCCAACTACTTTACCTGGGAAGTGCTGAATAACCACTCCGGGCTGGCGATCTCGCCTACGCTTATAGGCTCACTGGTTGTTATGGGCGGCGCGTTGTTCATCCCGCTCGGGGCGATTGTGGTTGGACTGATCATCAAATGGTTCGACTGGCTGTATGAACTGGGCAATCGCGAAACTAATCGCTATAAGGCTGCGATATTGCACAGTTTCTGCTTCGGGGCGATCTTCAATATGATCGTGCTGGCGCGTGAAGGGCTGGATTCGTTTGTCTCACGCGTAGTCTTTTTTATCGTGGTCTTCGGCGCATGTCTGATGATCGCAAAACTGTTGTACTGGCTTTTTGAAAGCGCCGGACTCATTCATAAACGTACAAAATCATCGCTCCGGACGCAGGTTGAAGGATAACAATGAATAACAACACCACAGCACCGACCTATACGCTGCGTGGCTTACAGTTGATTGGTTGGCGTGATATGCAGCACGCCCTCGATTATCTGTTTGCTGACGGGCAGCTTAAGCAGGGAACGCTGGTTGCCATTAATGCCGAAAAAATGCTGACCATTGAAGATAACGCCGAGGTCAGGGAGTTAATTAATGCTGCCGAATTTAAATATGCTGATGGCATCAGCGTTGTACGTTCAGTACGTAAAAAGTACCCGCAGGCGCAGGTTTCCCGCGTTGCCGGGGCCGATCTCTGGGAAGAGCTGATGGCGCGCGCAGGCAAAGAAGGGACGCCGATATTTCTTGTGGGCGGTAAACCTGAAGTGCTGGCGCAAACTGAAGCTAAACTGCGCAATCAGTGGAATGTGAATATCGTTGGCAGTCAGGATGGTTATTTTAAACCCGAGCAGCGTCAGGCGCTGTTTGAACGCATTCATGCCAGCGGAGCGCAAATCGTCACCGTTGCGATGGGATCGCCAAAGCAGGAGATCTTCATGCGCGACTGCCGTCTGGTGCATCCGGATGCGCTGTATATGGGCGTTGGCGGGACTTACGATGTTTTCACCGGTCACGTGAAACGCGCACCGAAAATCTGGCAAACGCTGGGGCTGGAGTGGCTCTACCGCCTGCTTTCGCAGCCGAGCCGCATTAAGCGTCAGCTTCGTTTGCTGCGTTATTTACGCTGGCATTACACCGGCAACCTCTGATTTTCCTCTCTCTGTAAAGCGACGGAGTGGTCACTTCGTCGCCTGCCTGTCTTTTTATTACACAAATCATTCAAATTTTTAATGCTTTATTTGCCATTTCTCCTGAATTACGAAAACATTCGCAACACTCGATGTACCCATAACGATAACCGGTAACACCGGAAAGCATGCAAACACAACACGAGGATTTATGGCAGATAACAAACCAGAGCTACAGCGTGGGCTGGAAGCTCGACATATCGAACTCATCGCCCTGGGGGGCACCATTGGCGTCGGCCTGTTTATGGGGGCCGCCAGTACCCTGAAATGGGCCGGGCCATCCGTATTGTTGGCCTATATCATCGCCGGGCTGTTCGTCTTTTTCATTATGCGCTCAATGGGCGAAATGTTGTTCCTCGAACCGGTTACCGGTTCGTTCGCCGTTTACGCGCACCGTTATATGAGCCCGTTCTTTGGCTATCTCACCGCCTGGTCTTACTGGTTTATGTGGATGGCGGTGGGGATCTCAGAAATCACCGCCATTGGCGTTTATGTCCAGTTCTGGTTCCCGGAGATGGCGCAGTGGATACCCGCATTGATCGCGGTGGCGCTGGTGGCGCTGGCGAATCTGGCGGCAGTGCGGTTGTACGGCGAAATCGAGTTCTGGTTCGCGATGATCAAAGTCACCACGATTATCGTGATGATTGTTATTGGCCTGGGCGTGATTTTCTTTGGCTTTGGCAATGGCGGGCAGTCGATTGGTTTTAGCAATCTCACAGAGCATGGCGGTTTCTTTGCGGGTGGCTGGAAAGGGTTCCTGACCGCATTGTGTATCGTGGTGGCGTCTTACCAGGGCGTGGAGCTGATTGGCATTACGGCCGGTGAAGCGAAGAATCCGCAGGTGACGCTGCGCAGTGCCGTAGGCAAAGTGCTGTGGCGAATCCTGATTTTCTACGTAGGCGCGATTTTCGTTATCGTTACTATCTTCCCGTGGAATGAAATTGGCAGCAACGGCAGCCCGTTCGTACTGACTTTCGCCAAAATCGGTATTACCGCAGCAGCGGGTATTATCAACTTTGTGGTGCTGACGGCTGCGCTCTCTGGCTGTAACAGCGGCATGTACAGTTGCGGACGTATGCTCTACGCGCTGGCGAAAAACCGTCAGTTACCGGCGGCGATGGCGAAAGTTTCCCGTCAAGGTGTTCCGGTTGCAGGCGTGGCGGTATCAATTGCTATTCTGTTAATTGGCTCATGCCTGAACTATATCATTCCCAATCCACAGCGTGTGTTTGTCTATGTCTACAGTGCCAGCGTGCTTCCGGGGATGGTGCCATGGTTTGTGATTTTGATAAGCCAGTTGCGTTTTCGTCGAGCGCACAAAGCGGCGATTGCCAGCCATCCGTTCCGCTCAATCCTGTTCCCGTGGGCCAACTACGTAACAATGGCATTCCTGATTTGCGTTTTGATCGGCATGTACTTTAATGAAGATACGCGTATGTCGCTGTTTGTCGGCATCATCTTTATGCTGACGGTGACGGCGATTTATAAAGTTTTTGGGCTTAATCGCCACGGTAAAGCGCATAAACTGGAGGAATAAGCAGCAAAACGCACAAACCGTAACCAAACGCGCAATTTATTTAAAAAGGGACTAGACAGAGGGGTGGGAAGTCCGTATTATCCACCCCCGCAACGGCGCTAAGCGCCCGTAGCTCAGCTGGATAGAGCGCTGCCCTCCGGAGGCAGAGGTCTCAGGTTCGAATCCTGTCGGGCGCGCCATTTAGTCCCGGCGCTTGAGCTGCGGTGGTAGTAATACCGCGTAACAAGATTTGTAGTGGTGGCTATAGCTCAGTTGGTAGAGCCCTGGATTGTGATTCCAGTTGTCGTGGGTTCGAATCCCATTAGCCACCCCATTATTAGAAGTTGTGACAATGCGAAGGTGGCGGAATTGGTAGACGCGCTAGCTTCAGGTGTTAGTGTCCTTACGGACGTGGGGGTTCAAGTCCCCCCCCTCGCACCACGACTTTAAAGAATTGAACTAAAAATTCAAAAAGCAGTATTTCGGCGAGTAGCGCAGCTTGGTAGCGCAACTGGTTTGGGACCAGTGGGTCGGAGGTTCGAATCCTCTCTCGCCGACCAATTTTGAACCCCGCTTCGGCGGGGTTTTTTGTTTTCTGTGCATTTCATCACTCTCCCTTCGCAATAAACGCCCGTAATCACTCATTGCTACACGGTATGATTTCGCCCTTAACGTATTGAAGGATGACTTCAGGCAAGGAGCGACCATGCTGCAACAGGTTCCAACGCGTGCTTTTCATGTGATGGCGAAACCAAGCGGTTCCGATTGTAATCTGAACTGTGACTACTGTTTTTATCTCGAAAAACAATCCCTTTACCGCGAAAAGCCAGTTGCGCATATGGACGATGACACGCTGGAAGCGTATGTGCGTCACTATATCGCTGCCAGCGAACCCCAAAACGAAGTGGCTTTTGCCTGGCAGGGCGGCGAACCAACGTTACTCGGGCTGGATTTTTACCGCCGTGCCGTGGCGCTACAGGCGAAATATGGTGCTGACAGGAAGATAAGTAACAGCTTTCAGACTAACGGTGTGCTGCTCGATGATGAATGGTGTGCATTTCTGGCAGAAAATCATTTTCTTGTTGGGTTATCGCTGGACGGTCCGGCTGAGATCCACAATCAATATCGCGTGACCAAAGGTGGCAGACCAACGCATAAGCTGGTGATGCGTGCCCTGACGCTCCTGCAAAAACATCATGTCGACTATAACGTGCTGGTCTGTGTCAACCGCACCAGCGCGCAGCAACCGTTACAGGTTTATGATTTTTTGTGCAATGCAGGCGTGGAGTTCATCCAGTTTATTCCGGTGGTGGAGCGCCTGGCTGATGAAACGGCTGTTCATGCTGGACTTAAGCTACATGCTCCCGGCGATATTCAGGGCGAACTGACGGAATGGTCGGTACGCCCCGATGAGTTCGGTGAGTTTTTGGTGGCGATATTCGACCACTGGATCAAACGCGACGTCGGCAAGATTTTCGTGATGAATATCGAATGGGCGTTTGCCAATTTTATCGGTGCGCCGGGTGCGGTTTGCCATCATCAGCCGACCTGTGGACGCTCGGTGATTGTTGAGCACAACGGCGACGTTTACGCCTGCGATCACTATGTTTATCCGCAATATCGACTGGGGAATATGCTTCAGCAAACAATTGCAGAAATGGTAGATTCCCCGCAGCAGCAGGTGTTTGGAGAAGATAAATTTAAGCAGTTACCGGCGCAGTGTCGCAGTTGTAACGTGTTGAAAGCGTGCTGGGGAGGTTGTCCGAAACACCGCTTTATGCTCGATGCCAGCGGCAAACCGGGGCTGAATTATTTGTGTGCCGGGTATCAGCGTTATTTCCGCCATCTACCGCCATATCTTAAAGCAATGGCTGATTTGCTGGCGCACGGTCGTCCGGCCAGCGACATTATGCAGGCGCATTTGATGGTGGTGAATAAGTAAAAAAGCAGCCATTTTGTGACCGCCTGCGGTTGATTGCCGGATGCGATGCTGACGCATCTTATCCGGCCTACAGGACGCTGCAATTTATTGAATTTGCAAGGCTTGTAGGCCGGATAAGGCGTTCACGCCGCATCCGGCAAGGTCAGTGTGGCCCGATGTAGCGATAGCGCCGGCTTAATCAGATTTAATCTGCGCGCGCGGCGGATATTTTTTCAGGATCTCCATATACGCGTGCATTTCGGTCTGTAGCGGTACACCCATTGGGATATGGCGCACGCCGATAGAGTCGCTTTCCTGCGGATCGGTGTACAGGTTAAATACCGATGATCCCGCCGTTTGCATTACCGTGCCGGTGAATCCACCCTGATATCCGCTCTGGGTATACGCGTACGGTTGCTGGATCAGGACGTGATACTTGAATTCATCCATACGCACAGCAGAAAGTTTGCCATTGAGGAAGTAGTGCTCGGCCTTACGGTTAGACTGACCATTTGTTCCCAGGAAGAAAGATGTCTGGTCCACACCATCAATAAAGGTGGTTTTCGGCACTAAATTCGCCACTTTCGCTCCAGGATGTCCTGCCAGATCCAGCGCCGTAGGGAAGAGATCCGCCAGATCGACAATACCGTCAGATTTACGCGGTTGGATCATCCCTTTCCAGTAAACGAAGGTTGGCACACGAACGCCGCCTTCCCATGTAGAACCTTTCGCACCGCGGAACGGCGTGCGACCGTGCGGCGGAACTTCGGCTTCCGGACCGTTATCAGAGGTGAACACAATCAGCGTGTTATCAAGCTGACCGTTTTTCTCCAGTGCTTTATACAGATTGGCGAAGATATCGTTCATCTCCACCATGCAGTCGCCGTAAGAGGTGCGCGCCGGAGAGCTACCCGCATATTTCGCATTTGGGTAGTTATCGAAGTGACAGCCGCGAGTGCCGTAGTAGAGGAAGAAAGGCTTATCGCTCTTCGCCATCTTGTCTAGGAACTTAACGCCATATTCCATCCAGCGTTGGTCCAGGTCTTCCATATATTTCGGCGTAATGTCGGCAATGGCTTCCTGTTCACCGCCGCGCACGGCATGAACGTCATCTTTGCTGAACGGCAGTTTTTGGATGTATTCAGAACGATCCGGGCTCAGGGCGACTTCCGGGTTGACGTGAACATCACGCCATTCGGTATACATATCGGATACCGAGTTAAAGCCGCGGAAATCATCAAAGCCAACGTTCTGCGGCTGCGACTCTTTGTTTTCCCCCATATGCCATTTCCCGATGGCCTGGGTGACGTAGCCCTGATCGTGCAGCAACTGCGGCAGAGTGGTTAACCCTTGCAGACCGCCCGGTTGCCCGTACATTGGCGGCATCAGAATGCCGTGGTGGATGGAGTATTGTCCGGTGAGAATCGTGGCGCGGGTTGGGGAAGAACTCGGTTGAGAATACGCCGAAGTTAAAATCAGCCCCTGGCTGGCAACGGCGTCGATATCTGGTGTAGGGTTACCCACCGCCACGCCGCCGCCGTTAAAGCCAACGTCCATCCAGCCCACATCATCCAGCAAGAAAACAACCACGTTCGGTTTCTTACCGGTCTTTTTCTCTAATTCCGCCAGCTTCTGCTGGGTTTCTTTGTCTTGTGCAGGATGCTGCATCACCGGCATCATGTTGTCGGCAATAGTGGTCGCCGGTTTAACCAGATACTGGTTTGGGTGATCGTATCCGGCAAAGCCTTTGCGTGCGGTGGCGGTTGACGGGGTATCTGCTGCGCTGGCCATGAGTGGAAGAGCGGCGGCGACAGCCACAACAAGAAGTTTGGGTGAAAACGAAAATTCCATGCAAAATGCTCCGGTTTCATGTCGTCAAAATGTTGACGTAATTAAGCATTGATAATTGAGATCCCTCTCCCTGACAGGATGATTGCATAAATAATAGTGATGAAAATAAATTATTTATTTATCCAGATAATGAATTTGAAAATCAGGAGAGCGTTTTCAATCCTACCTCTGGCGCAGGTGATATGTAAGGCGGTGATGTTATATCGCGTTGATTATTGATGCTGTTTTTAGTTTTAATGGCAATTAATATATATATTATTAATTGAATGACTTTTATTATTCATTATATATATGTGTAGAATCGTGCGCAGGAGAAATATTCACTCAGGAAGTTATTACTCAGGAAGCAAAGAGGATTACAGAATTATCTCATAACAAGTGTTAAGGGATGTTATTTCCCGGTTCTCTGTGGCATACTAAACGAGTAGATGCTCATTCCATCTCTTATGTTCGCCTTAGTGCCTCATAAACTCCGGAATGACGCAGAGCCGTTTACGGTGCTTATCGTCCACTGACAGATGTCGCTTATGCCTCATCAGACACCATGGACACAACGTTGAGTGAAGCACCCACTTGTTGTCATACAGACCTGTTTTAACGCCTGCTCCGTAATAAGAGCAGGCGTTTTTTTATATATCAGAAAGGCCCCGGAAGTGCTTGCCTCCGGGTGAGAAAGAGCTACTGTGGCGGGTTGTTCTGCAACGTCAGCATCAAGCCATCGCGACGCATCGCTGCGGCTTCTTCCGGCTTGTGCAGTCTGTCCAGCGCGTCGGCAAGCCATGCGTAATCGTAGGCGTCCGGACGTTGTTTCAGCGCCGCGCGGAAGGCGAGCGATGCTTCCTGCCATTCGCCGTGCTTCATCAGCGACTGACCCAGTGTGCTCCACAACAACGGGCGATCGCCCACGTTTTTGAGCTGTTGGCGCAGCACTTTTTCCAGCTGTTCCGGGTTATTGGTTTTCAGACGCGGGATCGGCAGCAGCAGGCGATCGTCATACTGGCGTTTCAGGCCGTCGATGATAATTTGCTGGGCAGTATCATGATCGTCACATTCAATAAGATGTTCCGCCATTGCCACCTGTAACGCCACCTGATGACGCGTTTTCCGGCTTTGGTTTTTCCACCAGTTACGCAAACCTTCGCTACCGTTATCGGCACGCGCCTGATCCATCAGGCCAATCCATGCCTGTTGTTCCAGCATTGCACGATGCTCTTCATCGCCAACGTGGGCTTTTGCCATTGATGGGATGATATCCAGCAGCGAACTCCATGCACCAGTGCGAATATACGCCTGTTCCGCCAGACGTAATACTTCCGGATGGCGTGGCGTAACTTCCAGCAGCTTATCAACGCCGTGACGTGCTGCATGGTTTTCATTACGGGCCAGTTGCAGACGTACACGGGTGATTTCTACCGGAATTGTGTCGTTGCCGGCCAGCTCCGCTGCGCGTTCCAGATGTTGGTTGGCGCGCGCTTCATCACCACGTTGCTGTGCGGCTTCGGCGGCCAAAAGATAGTTCACCACCGGTTGTTCAGCGTGATCGGCATTTTTCGCCATCAGCTTTTCAACTTGCTGATAATCGCCTTCCGCTAGTTTCAGCAGCGCCTGTTCGGTCTGCTTACGGGCACGGCGACGCTTACGTCCGACAAACCACCCACGGGTGTGTGCGCCTGTGCGGAAGATCCGCCGCAGTAGCCACTCAATGGCAAACAGCACAACCATCGCCAGAATCAAAATGATCGCCAGGCCAGTAACGCTGGTTTCGATATTGTAGGTATCGGTCTGGATCAGCACGTAACCCTGATGACCGGCAATCATCGGGCCGACCACGATCCCCGCAATCAGCAACACAAAGAGCAATAACACTTTTAGCATGGTTATTCTCCTTGCGGCGCGGCTGCCGGAGTATCAGCTTGCGGTGCAGGTGCAGGTGCAGGTGCAGGTGCAGGTTTAGCTTCCGTTGTCCCCGCTGCCGGTTGTGCCAGCAGGTTACGCACGCGAGTCTGCATCAGTTTTTCCAGCATCGCCTGGCTTTGCAGGGTTTCCGGGAGATCCATCGAGATATTTTGCTGACTTAGCTGATCCACCTCGTCGAGGAACGCTTTGGTGGTGGCATCATCAGTATCGTAATAAGCACGAACCCAGGTGGAGACGTTCTCCAGCGCCTGGCGGTAAGTCTCTTCCTGATGACGCGGTACGGCTTGTGCCGCGACCAGCAGGCGGGAGCGAATATTTTCGCGCAGATAGATATCCTGATTCGGTGCTAACAGTGGTACGGCGGTGTCATCACGACGGCGAATCGTAATGAAGTTGTCCATAAAGTTCTGCCAGCTTTTTTGTAGATTGATACGCCATTCGCTGAGGGAACTGGAAAGCTCTTCACCGTCGGAATCCATTGGTGAACCATCGCTGTCATTATCGGCCAGACGCAGGTTATCTACCTGATTAGAAAGCTGGTTCAGCTTAAGGATGATGCCGTCATAATCCACCTGCGATACCGCAGAAAGGCTGGCGATATCATCGGTAATTGCCCGACGAACGGTAATCAGACTCGGGTCATTCATATCCGCCAGGCTGGCATCTGCACTTTTCAGCAACGCTGCAGCGGTCGTGACGTCCTGATCGCTCCACAGCTTCCTTCCGGCGAGTTTCACCAGGAAATCAGCCTGAGCCAGCAGCCAGGTTTTAGCATCGCTGCCGGAAATAGTCGCGACCTTTTGTTGGACTTCATCCAGCTGTTTTGCCAGCGTTTCTTGCTGACGATTCGCTTGCTCAAGCTGTACAGCTTGTTGCTTGATAATGCCTTCCAGCTCGGCTTTTTGGCTCTCCTGGGCTTTTTGCAGTGCCGTAAGTTGGTTAGCCAGGGCATCGCTGGTGGCAGTCTGATTGACGGCCTGTTGTTTACCCCAGCCATACAAACCGACGCCCGCCGCCAGAGCAATAGCGATAGCCACCGCGCTGAGAATCAATGCGGTGTTGTTCTTGCTCTTTTTTTCTGTTGCGACAGGTTGTGACGTGGTGTCCACGGCCTCCCTGGTCTCTTCAACCACGGCGGAGGTTTTTTCTTGTTCCGTCATTATGGCTTCCTGTTATGAGAGTTATTGTAATGCCCGTAAAAGCGCATCGTTGTCAGCGTTATCGGCGACCTTAATGTCTTGCCAGCCCAGTTCCCGGGCGAGTTTCGCCAAACGCTCACTGACGACCAATAGTCGACAGCGTAGTAACCAGTGCTCACGATACCATTGTGGGATCAGCGACCAGAGTTGCTGCAACATTTCACCGCTGGTAACAACGACCGTCGTCACCTCGCGGGATTGCCAGCGCATCGCTTCTTCTGCACCATCGTAATGGATTGCGCATCGTTGATAACATTCACAAAAAGTGACCTCAGCACCGCGCGCCGTCAGGGTATCCCCAATTAGCTCACGACCGCCATTGCCACGTAATATCAGCGCACGTTTGCCCGCAATATTTTGTAATTCAGGTAATTGTAGCAAGACTTCGCTGATTTCCCGATCCTGCGGGTAGAGAATCTTCTGTCCGCTTACGGTATGTAGCGCCAATGCGGTGGTCCGTCCAATGGCAAAATAAGTGGGTAGGTGGGGCCATTTACGCTCTTGCTGATGCAGCTGTGATTGGGCAAAAGCAACCGCGTGTTGCGAGAGGGCAAACAGCAGATCGCTCTCACCCAGCGCTGCCAGTTGATCGGCAAGTTGTGGTAATTGCCGACCTGGGGAAAACTCAATCAGCGGAAAATGCCAGGCCACCTGCCCCAGTGTGCGCAGACGGCTCACTAACTCTTCTCCAGCGGGAGACGGGCGGGTGACCAGGATACTCATGCCGGGGCGTCTCCGTTATAGACTTCAGCAAGGATCTCGCGTGCGCCGTTATTCAGTAGCTCCTCTGCCAGCGAAATCCCCATTTGTTCGGCATCCTGCGGCGCACCGCGGCGTTCACCGCGAATAATCTGCGAACCGTCCGGCGCGCCGACCAACGCACGCAGCCAGATTTCGCCATCAATAAGCTCGGCGTAGCTACCAATTGGCACCTGACATCCGCCTTCGAGACGGGTATTCATGGCGCGTTCGGCGGTAACGCGCAGTGCAGTTTCGTGGTGATTGAGTGCGGCAAGCAGCTCGCGAGTGCGTGTATCATCAAGGCGGCATTCAATACCTACCGCACCTTGCCCTACTGCCGGAAGAGAAATCTCGGGTGGCAGTGCGGCGCGAATGCGTGACTCCAGACCTAAACGTTTTAGTCCGGCTACGGCAAGAATGATGGCATCGTATTCGCCGTTATCCAGTTTGCTCAGGCGAGTGCCGACGTTGCCGCGCAGGGAGCGGATAATCAGGTCCGGGCGGCGTTCAGCCAGTTGGCACTGGCGACGTAAACTGGACGTCCCGACGATACTGCCTGCCGGTAACGCATCCAGACTGTCATAGTTATTGGACACAAAGGCATCGCGAGGATCTTCGCGCTCGCAAATGGTGACCAGCCCCAGACCTTGCGGGAATTCAACCGGCACATCTTTCATTGAATGTACGGCGATATCGGCGCGATTCTCCAGGAGCGCGACTTCCAGCTCTTTTACAAATAAGCCTTTTCCGCCTACTTTCGCCAGCGGCGTAGCGCATCTTTCTTTACGGTCAATCAGCAAGGTGTTAAATTGATCACGTTTTAGACCATTTTTTCGTCGTGAAACTAAAAAAACCAGGCGCGAAAAGTGGTAACGGTTACCTTTGACATACGAAATATCCCGAATGCCGCGTGTTACCGTTGATGTTGGCGGAATCACAGTCATGACGGGTAGCAAATCAGGCGATACGTCTTGTACCTCTATATTGAGACTCTGAAACAGAGACTGGATGCCATAAATCAATTGCGTGTGGATCGCGCGCTTGCTGCTATGGGGCCTGCATTCCAACAGGTCTACAGTCTACTGCCGACATTGTTGCACTATCACCATCCGCTAATGCCGGGTTACCTTGATGGTAACGTTCCCAAAGGCATTTGCCTTTACACGCCTGATGAAACTCAACGCCACTACCTGAACGAGCTTGAACTGTATCGTGGAATGTCAGTACAGGATCCGCCGAAAGGTGAGCTTCCAATTACTGGTGTATACACCATGGGCAGCACCTCGTCCGTAGGGCAAAGTTGTTCCTCTGACCTGGATATCTGGGTCTGTCATCAATCCTGGCTTGATAGTGAAGAGCGCCAGTTACTACAACGTAAATGCAGCCTGCTGGAAAGCTGGGCCGCCTCGCTGGGCGTGGAAGTTAGCTTCTTCCTGATTGATGAAAACCGTTTCCGACATAATGAAAGCGGCAGTCTTGGGGGCGAAGATTGTGGCTCCACCCAGCATATACTGCTGCTTGACGAATTTTATCGCACTGCCGTGCGTCTCGCGGGTAAGCGTATTCTGTGGAATATGGTGCCGTGCGACGAAGAAGAGCATTACGACGACTACGTGATGACGCTCTATGCGCAGGGTGTGCTCACGCCTAATGAATGGCTGGATCTCGGTGGCTTAAGCTCGCTTTCTGCTGAAGAGTATTTTGGTGCCAGCCTTTGGCAGCTCTATAAGAGTATCGATTCTCCCTACAAAGCGGTGCTGAAAACACTGCTGCTGGAAGCCTATTCCTGGGAATACCCAAACCCACGTCTGCTGGCGAAAGATATCAAACAGCGTTTGCACGACGGCGAGATTGTATCGTTTGGTCTCGATCCGTACTGCATGATGCTGGAGCGTGTTACTGAATACCTGACGGCGATTGAAGACTTCACCCGTCTGGATTTAGTGCGTCGCTGCTTCTATTTAAAAGTGTGCGAAAAACTCAGCCGTGAACGCGCCTGTGTAGGCTGGCGTCGTGAAGTGCTAACCCAGTTAGTGAAAGAGTGGGAATGGGACGATGGTCGTCTGGCAATGCTCGATAACCGCGCTAACTGGAAGATTGATCAGGTGCGTGAGGCGCACAACGAGCTGCTCGATGCAATGATGCAGAGCTACCGTAATCTGATCCGCTTTGCGCGTCGCAATAACCTTAGCGTCTCCGCCAGCCCACAGGATATCGGTGTTCTGACGCGTAAACTGTACGCCGCGTTTGAAGCATTGCCAGGTAAAGTGACGCTGGTAAACCCGCAGATTTCGCCCGATCTCTCGGAACCGAATCTGACCTTTATTTATGTGCCGCCGGGCCGGGCTAACCGTTCAGGTTGGTATCTGTATAACCGCGCGCCAAATATTGAGTCGATCATCAGCCATCAGCCGCTGGAATATAACCGTTACCTGAATAAACTGGTGGCGTGGGCATGGTTTAACGGCCTGCTGACCTCGCGCACCCGCTTGTATATTAAAGGCAACGGCATTGTCGATTTGCCTAAGTTGCAGGAGATGGTCGCCGATGTGTCGCACCATTTCCCGCTGCGCCTGCCTGCACCGACGCCAAAAGCGCTCTACAGCCCGTGTGAAATTCGCCATCTGGCGATTATCGTTAACCTGGAATATGACCCGACAGCTGCGTTCCGCAATCAGGTGGTGCATTTTGATTTCCGTAAGCTGGACGTCTTCAGCTTTGGCGAAAATCAAAATTGCCTGGTAGGTAGCGTTGACCTGCTGTACCGCAACTCGTGGAACGAAGTGCGTACGCTGCACTTCAACGGCGAGCAGTCGATGATCGAAGCCCTGAAAACCATTCTCGGTAAAATGCATCAGGACGCCGCACCGCCAGATAGCGTGGAAGTCTTCTGCTACAGCCAGCATCTGCGTGGCTTAATCCGTACTCGCGTGCAGCAACTGGTTTCTGAGTGTATTGAACTGCGTCTTTCCAGCACCCGTCAGGAAACAGGGCGCTTCAAGGCGCTGCGCGTTTCTGGTCAAACCTGGGGGTTGTTCTTCGAACGGCTGAATGTATCGGTACAGAAACTGGAAAATGCCATCGAGTTTTATGGCGCTATTTCGCATAACAAACTGCACGGCCTGTCAGTGCAGGTTGAAACCAATCACGTCAAATTACCGGCGGTGGTGGACGGCTTTGCCAGCGAAGGGATCATCCAGTTCTTCTTCGAAGAAACGCAAGACGAGAATGGCTTTAATATCTACATTCTCGACGAAAGCAACCGGGTTGAGGTGTATCACCACTGCGAAGGCAGCAAAGAGGAGCTGGTGCGTGACGTCAGTCGCTTCTACTCGTCATCGCACGACCGTTTTACCTACGGCTCAAGCTTCATCAACTTCAACCTGCCGCAGTTCTATCAAATTGTGAAGGTTGATGGTCGTGAACAGGTGATTCCGTTCCGCACCAAATCTATCGGCAACATGCCGCCTGCCAATCAGGATCACGACACGCCGCTATTACAGCAGTATTTTTCGTGATGAGCGTGCCGGAAAGCGAGGCTTATCCGGCATGCAATCTTAGCGGAAACTGACTGTTTCACCCGCTTGCTGCGTTGCCGCCTGTTCCAGCAAATCCCAGAAGGTTTCGCCGCTACGGTCGCAAATCCATTCGTCGCCTTTCAGGTCAAAATGGTAGCCACCCTGTTTGGTCGCCAGCCATACCTGGTGCAGCGGTTCCTGGCGGTTAATAATGATTTTGCTGCCATTTTCAAAGGTAATGGTCAGCACACCGCCGTTGATTTCGCAGTCGATATCGCTGTCGCCATCCCAGTCATCCAGACGCTCTTCAATGGTCAGCCAGAGTTGATCAGCCAGGCGATGAAATTCACTGTCGTTCATTGTTGTTTCCTGTTTTAAGGTGATGGCGGCAGTATAGCGGCATGGTGTCAGGGCTTCAAAGTTTGCCCGTCTGCTGCTGCGTTCCGGCACGATTCCTCCGTCACCGGAATAATAATGTCGCTGTTATGAATTTCACGGACATTCTTTTCTCTGACGTATGTTTTCGCTGGGCAGGGGGAGGGTGTGCGATAAAGCTGATCGTCAATCCAGGTGTAGACATAGCTATCGTCATAAGCAAAGCGCTCCGTTGCTATCAGCGCACCGCTGCTGGTGAATACCTGCACATCCTGTTTTTGTCGGGTACTTTGCAGAAAGTAATGACGCTCCTTGCCCGTATTTATCGGTTTATTTTTGATGGGCAAAGATGACTCCAACTCTATGATTTCGAGCCGATCTTCTCCAAAATGCGAGCGCCTGACGACGTAGAGTTGGTTTTTGTACTGTGCAATACGTTCGGTAATCAGATGAAACTTTTTTGGATCAATGCCTTCCAGGTAATGCCACTCACTCCATTGCAGGTCGGGTGAAAGCGCTTTTCGCCAGCCTACTCCCGATTTATTTACGATAAATGAAGATTCATTGTCCCCATCTTCGTATGCCTTGGCGGGTTTTAAAGAGGATGTGTGCTTGATGCCAGTGGGAGTAAATGAGCCATCTTTCATTATCTCACCGTCCAACTGGCTAAGGCTGACGTTCAGCCAGTCGTCTTTAGCGGCTTTGATACGTGCCGCTTTGGGATATTGCGTAGGGTAACGCCAAAGCTGCGCACCATCGAATGCATAAACGTAACGATCGTCGCGAGCAAACCATTTTTTGTAATGCGGGTTATTGCCACGGTGTGCATCTGCTTCATTCGGCACACGGTAGTCCAGCAGTATCAGTGGGCCAACGGATTCAAACACCTGTAAACCGTCTTTCTCATGTCCGTCCCAATTTGTTGATCGGGTGATTAAATAGCCATGATGCCTTCCGGCATTAAAACGTTTATTGATGATCAGATTCGGGTTATCCAGGGTGATTATCTCCAACTGATTTTCACCGAAGGGGGTCTTACTGATTGCATACAACTTGTCCTGATACTGCGCCACGATGTCACTGATCGGGTGAAACTGCTCCGGGTCGAGACTGGGTAATTCTTCCTGCTCACAATCTGGCCCCTTGCGCCAGAACACCTTTTTTTCTAACAGCGTAAAGTTGTCACATTGCCGGGATATATCTTCATTCCTTGCCAAACGAACCTGATCAATGACTTTACGATGCTCGCCGTGTTTATCACGCCAGCTAAACAGGGTGCCGGGCATCCAGCGAACGACAGAAAAATTGTCCGGATCGGCATCCAGTTGCTCTCCATTGATCAGCAACTTTGTTCGTGTGCGGGTAAGCATATCCCACGGGCCAAAGGGGTAGGCAATGCAGGGAAAAAACGTTGAAGCGAATTTCCCTTGTTGACCCCAGGATTTTTGCGCGATCACGGAAAAACTCTCTGGGTTATCAAAACGGTGCCCATCGATATAAAGAAAATGCGCGTCACGTAGCACCAATCCCAGCCGATCAGGCATCCAACGGCTACCTAATCCTACTTTGCGCAGCGTTTTTTCATCGACGCGTTGCTTGCCGCCATTTTCATCTGTCCGTTGGCCTTTGTAATAAATGCTGTTTTTATCGACGGCAAAATCGCCCCATGAATGGAACGAGGCTACATCGACCGGTGGATAACCAGATGGATTTTGTACAATCTTGCCCGCATAAATAACAAAACGGCCATCGCTAAAGTAAGCATAATTTGGATACCAGGCCCATGCGCCCTGATCAATATAATCGGTGGTAAGGTCGTTTAACGGCGGTTCTTTTTCCCCATCGTCCTGGGTGTCAGGAACAATGAATAAATCAGGTAAACGACGCAGTCGCTGGTAATTTACTTCCGGTAACGAAAGATTTGTCTCTTCATTAGGGCGCAGGTATACCACGCCTTTTCCCTGTTTCTGGTAAATATTATGATCAGGTTCACCGAGCGAGCATCCCCACGCTGACGGAACTAAAAAAGACAACAAACAAACCACATTGCGATAGTGCATAAAGCCATCCTGGCGCGAGGTGCCGATCACGAAACTATCAGCAAAACATAAATCCCCACGTGTAAGCGTTATACTCGCAGCAATTCCTCATTTTTCAGACTTCATAAAGAGTCGCTAAACGCTTGCTTTTACGTCTTCTCCTGCGATGATAGAAAGCAGAAAGCGATGAACTTTACAGGCAATCCATAATGAAAAACGTGTTTAAGGCACTCACTGTATTACTTACTCTCTTCAGCCTGACGGGCTGCGGTCTGAAAGGTCCGCTCTATTTCCCGCCTGCAGATAAAAACGCACCGCCACCGACCAAACCGGTAGAGACGCAAACGCAATCCACGGTGCCGGATAAAAACGACCGCGCCACTGGCGATGGCCCATCCCAGGTGAATTACTAAAAGTCAGTTTCTGTACCCGCGTGATTGGAGTAAATGATGCAGTTCTCGAAAATGCATGGCCTTGGCAACGATTTTATGGTCGTCGACGCGGTAACGCAGAATGTCTTTTTTTCACCAGAACTGATTCGTCGCCTGGCGGATCGGCACCTGGGGATAGGGTTTGACCAACTGCTGGTGGTTGAGCCACCGTATGATCCGGAACTGGATTTTCACTATCGCATTTTCAATGCTGATGGCAGTGAAGTGGCGCAGTGCGGCAACGGCGCACGCTGCTTTGCCCGTTTTGTGCGTCTGAAAGGGCTGACCAATAAGCGCGATATCCGCGTCAGTACTGCCAACGGGCGGATGGTTCTGACCGTCACCGATGACGATCTGGTGCGCGTAAATATGGGCGAACCCAACTTCGAACCTTCTGCCGTGCCATTTCGCGCTAACAAAGCGGAAAAGACCTATATTATGCGCGCCGCCGAGCAGACAATCTTATGCGGCGTGGTGTCGATGGGAAATCCGCACTGCGTGATTCAGGTTGATGATGTCGATACTGCAGCGGTAGAAACGCTTGGTCCTGTTCTGGAAAGCCACGAACGTTTTCCGGAGCGCGCCAATATCGGTTTTATGCAAGTGGTTAAGCGCGAGCATATTCGTTTACGCGTTTATGAGCGTGGGGCAGGAGAAACCCAGGCCTGCGGCAGCGGTGCGTGTGCGGCGGTGGCGGTAGGGATTCAGCAAGGTTTGCTGGCCGAAGAAGTACGCGTGGAACTCCCCGGCGGTCGTCTTGATATCGCCTGGAAAGGTCCGGGTCACCCGTTATATATGACTGGCCCGGCGGTACATGTCTACGACGGATTTATTCATCTATGAAGCAACCAGGGGAAGAACTACAGGAAACACTCACGGAGCTAGATGACCGGGCGGTTGTCGATTATCTGATTAAAAATCCTGAGTTTTTTATCCGCAATGCGCGCGCAGTAGAAGCGATACGTGTGCCGCATCCGGTACGCGGCACCGTTTCGTTGGTCGAGTGGCACATGGCCCGCGCACGTCATCATATTCATGTTCTGGAAGAGAACATGGCGCTGTTGATGGAACAGGCTATCGCCAACGAAGGCTTGTTCTATCGCTTACTTTACCTGCAGCGTAGTCTCACCGCCGCCAGCAGTCTCGACGATATGCTGATGCGTTTTCACCGCTGGGCGCGCGATCTCGGCCTGGCAGGTGCGAGTCTGCGCCTGTTTCCGGATCGCTGGCGCTTAGGTGCGCCGTCGAACCACACTCATCTCGCATTAAGCCGTCAGTCTTTCGAACCGCTGCGTATTCAGCGTCTGGGGCAGGAACAGCACTATCTTGGGCCGCTTAACGGTCCGGAGCTGCTGGTGGTGCTACCGGAAGCGAAAGCGGTGGGATCGGTGGCGATGTCGATGCTGGGAAGCGATGCTGATTTGGGTGTCGTGCTGTTCACCAGCCGCGATGCCAGTCACTATCAACAAGGGCAGGGAACGCAGTTACTTCATGAAATTGCGCTGATGTTGCCGGAGCTTCTGGAGCGTTGGATTGAACGCGTATGACCGATTTACACACCGATGTAGAACGCTACCTACGTTATCTGAGCGTGGAGCGTCAGCTTAGCCCGATAACCCTGCTTAACTACCAGCGCCAACTTGAGGCGATCATCAATTTTGCCAGCGAAAACGGCCTGCAAAGCTGGCAGCAATGTGATGCGGCGATGGTGCGTAATTTTGCTGTACGCAGTCGCCGTAAAGGGCTGGGCGCGGCAAGCCTCGCATTACGCCTCTCTGCGCTACGTAGCTTTTTTGACTGGTTGGTCAGCCAGAACGAACTTAAAGCCAACCCGGCGAAAGGTGTTTCGGCACCGAAAGCGCCGCGTCATCTGCCGAAAAATATCGACGTCGATGATATAAATCGGCTGCTGGATATTGATATCAACGATCCCCTCGCCGTGCGCGATCGGGCAATGCTGGAAGTGATGTACGGCGCGGGTCTACGTCTTTCCGAACTGGTGGGGCTCGATATCAAACACCTCGACCTGGAGTCCGGTGAAGTGTGGGTGATAGGGAAAGGCAGCAAAGAGCGCCGCCTGCCGATTGGTCGCAACGCCGTGGCGTGGATTGAGCACTGGCTTGATTTGCGTGACCTGTTTGGAAGCGAAGACGATGCGCTTTTCCTGTCGAAACTGGGCAAGCGCATCTCCGCGCGTAATGTGCAGAAACGTTTTGCCGAATGGGGCATAAAACAAGGGCTGAATAATCACGTTCACCCGCATAAATTACGTCACTCGTTCGCTACGCATATGCTGGAGTCGAGCGGTGATCTTCGTGGTGTACAGGAGCTGCTGGGTCATGCCAACCTTTCTACCACGCAAATCTATACTCATCTTGATTTTCAACACCTTGCCTCGGTGTACGATGCGGCGCATCCACGCGCCAAACGGGGGAAATAATGCGTTTTTACCGGCCTTTGGGGCGCATCTCGGCGCTCACCTTTGACCTGGATGATACCCTTTACGATAACCGTCCGGTGATTTTGCGCACTGAGCAGGAGGCGCTTACCTTTGTGCAAAATTACCATCCGGCGCTGCGCAGCTTCCAGAATGAAGATCTGCAACGTCTGCGTCAGGCGGTACGGGAAGCGGAACCCGAGATTTATCATGATGTGACGCGCTGGCGTTTTCGCTCAATAGAACAAGCGATGCTCGACGCCGGGCTGAGCGCAGAAGAAGCCAGTGCAGGCGCACACGCGGCAATGATCAACTTTGCCAAATGGCGTAGCCGGATCGACGTTCCGCAGCAAACGCACGACACCTTAAAACAGCTGGCGAAGAAATGGCCGCTGGTGGCGATCACCAACGGTAACGCCCAGCCGGAGCTGTTTGGTTTGGGGGATTATTTTGAGTTTGTGCTGCGTGCTGGCCCGCACGGGCGCTCAAAACCGTTCAGCGATATGTACTTCCTGGCGGCGGAAAAACTCAACGTGCCGATCAGCGAGATCTTACATGTCGGGGACGATCTCACCACTGACGTGGGTGGGGCAATTCGCAGCGGAATGCAGGCCTGTTGGATCAGACCGGAAAATGGCGATCTGATGCAAACCTGGGACAGCCGTTTACTCCCGCATCTGGAAATTTCCCGGTTGGCATCTCTGACCTCGCTGATATAATCAGCAAATCTGTATATATACCCAGCTTTTTGGCGGAGGGCGTTGCGCTTCTCCGCCCAACCTATTTTTACGCGGCGGTGCCAATGGACGTTTCTTACCTGCTCGACAGCCTTAATGACAAACAGCGCGAAGCGGTGGCCGCGCCACGCAGCAACCTTCTGGTGCTGGCGGGCGCGGGCAGTGGTAAGACGCGCGTACTGGTGCATCGTATCGCCTGGCTGATGAGCGTGGAAAACTGCTCGCCGTACTCGATTATGGCGGTGACATTTACCAACAAAGCGGCGGCGGAAATGCGCCATCGTATCGGGCAACTGATGGGTACCAGCCAGGGCGGTATGTGGGTCGGCACTTTCCACGGGCTGGCACACCGTCTGCTGCGTGCGCACCATATGGACGCCAACCTGCCGCAGGATTTCCAGATCCTCGACAGCGAAGACCAGCTGCGCCTGCTTAAGCGTCTGATCAAAGCCATGAACCTCGACGAGAAGCAGTGGCCGCCGCGCCAGGCAATGTGGTACATCAACAGCCAGAAAGATGAAGGGCTGCGTCCGCATCATATTCAAAGCTACGGTAATCCGGTGGAGCAGACCTGGCAGAAGGTGTACCAGGCGTATCAGGAAGCGTGCGACCGCGCGGGCCTGGTAGACTTCGCTGAACTACTGCTACGCGCCCACGAACTGTGGCTTAACAAGCCGCATATCCTGCAACACTACCGCGAACGTTTTACCAATATCCTGGTGGACGAATTCCAGGATACCAACAACATTCAGTATGCGTGGATCCGCCTGCTGGCGGGCGATACTGGCAAAGTGATGATCGTTGGCGATGACGACCAGTCAATCTACGGCTGGCGTGGGGCGCAGGTAGAGAATATTCAGCGTTTCCTCAATGATTTCCCCGGTGCCGAAACCATTCGTCTGGAGCAAAACTACCGCTCTACCAGCAATATCCTGAGCGCGGCGAACGCCCTGATTGAAAACAACAACGGGCGTTTGGGTAAAAAGTTGTGGACCGATGGCGCGGACGGTGAGCCGATTTCCCTCTATTGCGCTTTTAACGAACTCGACGAAGCGCGTTTTGTGGTTAACCGTATCAAGACCTGGCAGGATAACGGCGGGGCGCTCGCCGAGTGCGCCATTCTCTACCGCAGCAACGCCCAGTCGCGTGTACTGGAAGAGGCGTTATTACAAGCCAGTATGCCGTACCGTATTTATGGCGGGATGCGCTTCTTCGAACGCCAGGAAATCAAAGATGCGCTCTCGTATCTGCGCCTGATTGCCAACCGTAACGACGACGCGGCCTTTGAGCGTGTGGTCAATACGCCAACGCGGGGTATTGGTGACCGGACGCTGGACGTGGTACGTCAGACATCGCGCGATCGCCAGTTAACACTCTGGCAGGCATGTCGTGAACTGTTGCAGGAAAAAGCCCTCGCCGGACGTGCTGCCAGCGCTTTGCAACGGTTTATGGAACTGATCGACGCCTTAGCGCAAGAAACTGCCGATATGCCGCTGCATGTACAGACTGATCGGGTAATTAAAGACTCCGGCCTGCGCACCATGTACGAGCAGGAGAAGGGCGAAAAAGGCCAGACGCGTATCGAAAACTTAGAGGAACTGGTGACGGCAACGCGCCAGTTCAGCTACAACGAAGAAGACGAAGATTTAATGCCGCTGCAGGCGTTCCTCTCCCATGCGGCACTGGAAGCAGGTGAAGGGCAGGCGGATACCTGGCAGGATGCGGTACAGCTGATGACGCTACACTCGGCGAAAGGTCTGGAATTCCCGCAGGTGTTTATCGTCGGTATGGAAGAGGGCATGTTCCCAAGCCAGATGTCGCTGGATGAAGGCGGACGTCTGGAAGAAGAACGCCGTCTGGCCTACGTTGGCGTAACCCGCGCGATGCAGAAACTGACGCTGACCTACGCGGAAACCCGGCGTCTGTATGGCAAAGAGGTTTACCATCGCCCGTCGCGTTTTATTGGCGAGTTGCCGGAAGAGTGTGTGGAAGAGGTGCGCCTGCGCGCTACGGTAAGCCGTCCTGTCAGCCATCAGCGGATGGGTACGCCGATGGTTGAGAACGACAGCGGTTACAAACTCGGCCAGCGCGTACGGCACGCCAAGTTTGGTGAAGGGACTATCGTCAATATGGAAGGCAGCGGCGAACATAGTCGTTTGCAGGTGGCATTCCAGGGCCAGGGTATTAAATGGCTGGTGGCGGCTTACGCCCGGCTGGAGACGGTATAACGTTGCCGGATGCGGTGCTGCGCACCTTATCCGGCCTACAAAATCATGTAGATTCAATAAATTGCAATGTCATATAGGCCGGGTAAGGCGTTTACGCCGCATCCGGCATCTGCACCATATTCAGTGACACAAAACGGTTGTTTTAACTTTTCTGCTCGACGGAAATCATGGTAACAAAAGGATAGCGTTGCCACGGGATTGCCCCGCCTTTCACATACATATGTGAAATCGTGCCATCAAGATAAAGCAGTTGCTCAACGTTCAGTTTCGTTTTGGCATAACAGGCAAAATCATAAAAATTTGTCACCTGCTGGCTCAACAAAAACACGGCGTTCCCTTGTTTATTAATCCCAACACCGTTACGAATTTTGCGTGAGGCGACGTTGGGATGAATACGCGGATTAATGACGCCGTTTTCCATCAACATTGGCCCTGACTGCACCGCGAACTGAATCTCTTTACTGGTTTTAAAGGCATCCAGACGAACGATGCCGACTTTATCTCCCGCGACATAAAACACACCGCCAGGACGGATAAAGAAATGCCCTTCACCTGAAGCGAGATTTAACGCCACCTTCTGCTGACCGTTTTCGATGTACAAACCGAGCGGCGCATAGCTTTCATCATATATGCTGCCGTTCATCGCCATTTGCACCTGACCCTGGCTATTAATATCCGTCAGCAGCGCATGTAACGTTTCCCACGCTTCGCCATTGGCTTTTTGCCAGTACATTTTCACCCGCTCTGTTTGAGGATTAACGGTATACGCCTGTACGGTCAGTGTCGGATCTGATAGTGCGCAATCATCAGCGGCAACAGCAAACAAGGGAAGTAAGGTGAGGGCGAGAAAAATCCGTTTGAGATTCAAGGTGATCATTCCTTTACCAATGAGTAGCCGATGCGCCATTATAGGTCCTGGATGTGGGATTTTTTTATCCTGTTAGCGACCTTGACGAGTACCAAAAAGCGCGAAGTTCAACTATTGTTCTGTGGTGTTCTGTTGCGTGTTGACGGCAAAATTTTGCTGGCGTAACATGCGCGCACGATCACTCTAAGAGGACATTCGCCTTGGACACACCCAGTAGATACTGGCTCATTATCCTGTCATCCAGGATCAACTCCTAAGGCTATCCCTTTTTGCTGATAGCCTTAGCGGTTGTCAGCGACCTCAATTTTTCCCGTCGCGCTGAGTCAGGCTGTTTAATGGTCTGAAACCCAATTTGTTTCTGTGTGCCCACCGAACTGTCCGATATTTTAAGCATTGGGAGTCCCGGTCATGCTGAGCGCATTTCAACTGGAAAATAACCGACTGACCCGGCTGGAAGTCGAAGAGTCACAACCCCTTGTAAATGCAGTATGGATTGATCTTGTCGAACCGGACGACGACGAGCGACTGCGCGTACAATCTGAACTTGGCCAGAGCCTGGCAACCCGCCCGGAACTGGAAGACATCGAAGCATCGGCACGTTTCTTTGAAGACGATGACGGCCTGCATATTCACTCCTTCTTCTTTTTTGAAGATGCGGAAGATCACGCCGGTAACTCCACTGTGGCATTTACCATCCGTGATGGTCGTCTGTTTACTCTGCGTGAGCGTGAACTGCCCGCTTTTCGTCTGTATCGTATGCGTGCCCGTAGCCAGTCAATGGTGGACGGTAACGCCTACGAGCTGCTGTTGGATCTGTTCGAAACCAAAATCGAACAGCTGGCAGATGAAATTGAAAATATCTATAGCGACCTGGAGCAGTTGAGCCGGGTAATTATGGAAGGGCATCAGGGCGATGAGTACGACGAAGCACTCTCCACACTGGCGGAGCTGGAAGATATCGGCTGGAAAGTTCGCCTGTGTCTTATGGATACCCAGCGTGCGCTCAATTTCCTGGTGCGTAAAGCGCGTTTACCGGGTGGACAACTGGAACAGGCGCGTGAAATCCTGCGAGATATCGAATCCCTGCTGCCGCATAACGAATCCCTGTTCCAGAAGGTGAACTTCCTGATGCAGGCGGCGATGGGCTTTATCAACATCGAGCAGAACCGCATCATCAAAATCTTCTCGGTGGTATCCGTGGTGTTCCTGCCACCGACGCTGGTCGCTTCCAGCTACGGGATGAACTTTGAGTTTATGCCGGAACTGAAGTGGAGCTTCGGCTACCCAGGCGCGATTATCTTTATGATCCTCGCGGGCCTGGCACCGTATCTGTACTTTAAACGGAAGAACTGGTTGTAAAAAACGAGAGTGGTGGTTTAGCCCGGCTAAGCCACCAGTTATTCAAAGGCTCCAGGTATTTAACCCTTTTACCTCTTTCTCATAAAACCATTTGTTCGTGTTAACAGCAACATAGGCTGCTACGGCAATTCCCAAAATGTTAACGCCAATTAGTGCACCAACAAATAGAGATAGAATGCAAAGTAATAGAACTATAATTGCTTTTTTCCATAAACCCAGAACAAATAGATAGATCCAGGAACAGAAGAAAGCAATGAAATTAATTTGAATAGTTAATCGTTGTCTTACTTTTAATGCTTTAAATGCTGCTTTATATTCTGGTGTTGCCCCCCAGAATCCAGGAAAGCCATGTTGATCATAAAAACTAAAGCGATATTTCCATTTTTCACTTAATGAACCATCGTTCATATATTCCTTACTCATAAATACTCCATAACTATTGTTTTGATGAATCAGTAGGTGCAAGCATTAGCATACTGAAAGTAGAAAAATAACAAATCAAAAAAATCATCGAACCATTGCCTGAACAATCAAAATGTTCGGCTATCATTGTGATGATAGAGATGATATATACTGCTAATGTACCAAAAACATAAGTTTTTAGATATATGAAACCACTATCACGGAGTCGTTGGCAATTCATGTTGATGACGAGATAATGGAGTGCGATGGTAGAGACAATAACAAGAAAACCTGCGTCCCCATCGTTAAAAAAGATAATAAGAAAGGCAAAAATGAAATTTATTAAAATAAATGAAAATATATAACGACGTCTGGAAATCTTACCGTTAGATGTTGGGATAAATATACGCAACATAAATTTTACATCCTTGTGTGAGTCTCCTGTCAGCATGACAATATGCCCACTCTCATGCAAGAGCAGGCATATTTTTTCAGAATATATTTATTTTTTATTTGGACGTTCTACGCTGCGTATAAATCGCATCCATCACAAAAATTGCCAGCGCCACCCAAATAAAGGCGAAGGTCACCATCTTATCGGCACCCGGTTTTTCACCATAAAACGTCACAGCCAGCAGGAACATCAGCGTCGGGCCAATGTACTGGAAAAAGCCTAATGTTGAGAGTCGTAAGCGTGTCGCAGCCGCAGTAAAACACAACAGTGGAACGGTGGTGACAATACCGGCGGCGATCAGCAGTAAATTCAGCGACATCGGATTTTGCCCCATATGGCTGGTTGAGCTGTCGGCAATAGCAAACAGATAAATCGCCGCGACGGGCAGCAGCCACATAGTTTCGATTAACATTCCGGTTTGCGCTTCAACGGCAATTTTCTTGCGTACCAGGCCGTAGAAGGCAAAACTAAACGCCAGCCCCAGCGCGATGATTGGCAGCGAACCAAAAGTCCAGAGCTGGACCAATACACCACATATCGCCAGAATCACCGCCAGCCATTGCATCCGGCGGAATCGCTCGCCGAGGAAAATCATCCCCAGCACAATGTTCACCAGCGGGTTAATAAAGTAACCAAGGCTCGCTTCCAGCATATGGTGATTGTTCACCGCCCAGATAAACAGTAGCCAGTTGCCACCAATCAGCACGGCAGAGACTGCCAGCATAAAAATTTTCTGTGGTGTCTGAATCAGCGTTTTTAAATAGGACCACTGGCGGCAAATGCTCATCAGCACCACCATAAAGAAAAACGACCAGATCACGCGATGCGTCAGGATCTCATCGGCGGGCACGTAGTAAATCAGCTTGAAGTACGCTGGCGCAATACCCCAAATAAAATAAGCGGCAAGAGCGAGTAATACGCCCTGCCGCGTTTGTTTGGTGTCCATTGGCAAAACTCATTTTTTATGGGTAAAAGCAGTTTACCTGCTTTTACGTTATCAACCTACCATATAGGTGGCGGTGGCACTGGCTATATAAAGCTGTTCTTCATTGTGTAATTCAACGCGGGCGACGGCGACTTTATTGCCCGCACGCAACAGACTACTGGTAGCAGTAAAACGCTCACCCCTGCCTGGGCGCAGATAATCGACGCGAAGATCAATGGTCCCCATTCGCGATAGCCGCTGGCGTAGTTCATCTTCACTGATGGTTTCGTGGCGGGTTAAGGTACTTCCCACGCACACCAGACCTGCGGCGACATCCAGCGCCGACGCAATGACCCCGCCGTGCAAAATGCTTTGCGCCCAGTTACCCACCATCATTGGCTGATTTTTAAAGGCCAGCTGTGCGAACTCTTTTTCGTAACGCTCCAGTTCCATCCCTAACGCACGGTTAAATGGCATGTGATAAACAAACATCTCACCCACTAATTTCAGGGCTTGTTCAGCGGTCAGTACGGCAGACATATCATCCTTACACTTCATTGGTTAATGAAATGTTGATTTTATGCTTCTTTTTTGTTGGTTTCTACTTTAGGAAGGGATAACTAACGGCAAAGGAGTTAAGTATGTAAAATAGCCCGCAGAAAAATATTCATCTAATCAATAATTCGTTACGGAGAACACGACCGATGCGGACTCTGCAGGGCTGGTTGTTGCCGGTGTTTATGTTGCCAATGGCAGTGTATGCGCAAGAGGCAACGGTAAAAGAGGTGCATGACGCGCCTGCGGTGCGTGGCAGTATTATTGCGAATATGCTGCAGGAGCATGACAATCCTTTCACGCTCTATCCTTATGACACCAACTACCTCATCTACACCCAAACCAGCGATCTGAACAAAGAAGCGATCGCCAGTTATGACTGGGCGGAAAACGCGCGTAAGGATGAAGTGAAATTCCAGTTGAGCCTGGCATTTCCGCTGTGGCGCGGAATATTGGGGCCAAATTCGGTGTTGGGAGCTTCTTACACGCAAAAATCCTGGTGGCAACTGTCCAATAGCGAAGAGTCTTCACCGTTTCGTGAAACCAACTACGAACCGCAATTGTTCCTTGGTTTTGCCACAGATTACCGCTTTGCTGGCTGGACGCTGCGCGATGTGGAGATGGGTTATAACCACGACTCTAACGGGCGTTCAGACCCGACTTCCCGCAGCTGGAACCGCCTTTATACCCGTCTGATGGCAGAAAACGGTAACTGGCTGGTAGAGGTGAAGCCGTGGTATGTGGTGGGGAATACTGACGATAACCCAGATATCACCAAATATATGGGTTACTACCAGCTTAAAATCGGCTATCACCTGGGTGATGCGGTGCTGAGTGCGAAAGGACAGTACAACTGGAACACCGGTTACGGCGGCGCGGAGTTAGGCTTAAGTTACCCGATCACCAGGCATGTGCGCCTTTATACCCAGGTTTACAGCGGTTATGGCGAATCGCTCATCGACTATAACTTTAACCAGACCCGTGTGGGTGTGGGGGTTATGCTGAACGACTTGTTCTAATGTGAGTTGATTGAAAGGCAAAACTGGAATCCAGCATCCAGGATTACCCTCTCAGAGACTAAAAGCATTGCAGTTTCTCGCGCAGGCGCTGAAAATAGCGCCTGTTTTTATTTCAGGCAATCGGGGTTAATGTGGCGCAGGCGGAAGTGTTGAATCTGGAGTCCGGAGCTAAACAGGTTTTACAAGAAACCTTTGGCTACCAACAGTTTCGCCCCGGCCAGGAAGAGATTATCGACACCGTACTTTCCGGTCGCGATTGCCTGGTCGTCATGCCCACTGGTGGCGGAAAATCCCTTTGCTATCAAATTCCTGCCTTACTGCTAAACGGTCTTACCGTGGTTGTTTCACCACTGATTTCGTTGATGAAAGATCAGGTGGATCAGCTACAGGCCAACGGCGTGGCGGCGGCGTGCCTTAACTCGACGCAAACCCGCGAGCAGCAGCTTGAAGTAATGACAGGCTGCTGCACCGGGCAAATCCGCCTGCTGTATATCGCGCCGGAACGCCTGATGCTGGATAACTTCCTTGAGCATCTGGCGCACTGGAATCCAGTGTTATTAGCCGTTGATGAAGCGCACTGTATCTCCCAATGGGGCCACGATTTCCGCCCGGAATACGCCGCGCTCGGTCAGCTGCGTCAGCGTTTTCCTACTCTGCCGTTTATGGCGCTAACCGCCACCGCCGACGACACCACGCGGCAGGATATCGTGCGCCTGCTGGGGCTGAACGATCCGCTGATTCAAATCAGCAGTTTTGATCGCCCGAACATTCGCTACATGCTGATGGAGAAATTCAAACCGCTCGATCAGTTGATGCGCTACGTGCAGGAACAACGCGGTAAGTCGGGGATTATTTACTGTAATAGTCGTGCGAAAGTAGAAGACACCGCCGCGCGTCTGCAAAGCAAGGGTATCAGCGCAGCGGCTTATCACGCCGGGCTTGAAAACGATGTCCGTGCGGACGTGCAGGAAAAATTCCAGCGTGATGACCTGCAAATTGTGGTGGCGACGGTAGCGTTCGGCATGGGCATCAACAAGCCTAACGTCCGCTTCGTGGTTCACTTTGATATTCCACGCAATATCGAATCCTATTATCAGGAAACCGGTCGCGCCGGGCGTGATGGCCTGCCCGCGGAAGCGATGCTGTTTTACGATCCGGCTGATATGGCGTGGCTGCGCCGTTGTCTGGAAGAGAAGCCGCAGGGGCAGTTGCAGGATATCGAACGTCATAAACTCAATGCGATGGGCGCGTTTGCCGAAGCACAAACTTGCCGTCGTCTGGTGCTGCTGAACTATTTTGGCGAAGGGCGGCAGGAGCCGTGCGGGAACTGCGATATCTGCCTCGATCCGCCGAAACAGTACGATGGTTCAACCGATGCACAGATTGCCCTTTCCACCATTGGTCGGGTGAATCAGCGTTTTGGTATGGGTTATGTGGTGGAAGTGATTCGCGGTGCTAATAATCAGCGTATCCGCGACTATGGTCATGACAAACTGAAAGTCTATGGCATGGGCCGTGATAAAAGCCATGAACATTGGGTCAGCGTGATCCGCCAGCTGATTCATCTCGGCCTTGTGACGCAAAATATCGCCCAGCATTCGGCATTACAACTGACAGAAGCCGCACGGCCTGTGTTGCGCGGCGAATCCTCTTTACAACTTGCCGTGCCGCGTATTGTGGCGCTCAAACCGAAAGCGATGCAGAAATCGTTCGGTGGCAATTACGATCGCAAACTGTTCGCCAAATTACGCAAACTGCGTAAATCCATTGCTGATGAAAGTAATGTCCCGCCGTATGTGGTGTTTAACGACGCGACCTTGATTGAGATGGCGGAACAGATGCCAATCACTGCCAGCGAAATGCTCAGTGTTAACGGCGTTGGGATGCGCAAGCTGGAACGCTTTGGCAAACCGTTTATGGCGCTGATTCGTGCGCATGTCGATGGCGATGACGAAGAGTAGTCAGCAGCATAAAAAAGTGCCAGGATGAAGACTCCGTAAACGATTTCCCCGCGAGTCAATTGTATGTTGATGTTATTCCTCACCGTCGCCATGGTTCATATCGTGGCGCTTATGAGCCCCGGTCCCGATTTCTTCTTTGTTTCTCAGACCGCTGTCAGTCGTTCGCGTAAAGAGGCGATGATGGGCGTGCTGGGCATTACCTGCGGCGTAATGGTTTGGGCGGGAATCGCGTTGCTTGGCCTGCATTTGATTATCGAAAAAATGGCCTGGCTGCATACGCTGATTATGGTGGGCGGTGGCCTGTATCTTTGCTGGATGGGTTACCAGATGCTGCGTGGCGCGCTGAAAAAAGAGACTGTTTCTGCGCCTGCGCCACAGGTCGAGCTGGCGAAAAGCGGGCGTAGTTTCCTCAAAGGATTACTGACTAATCTCGCCAATCCGAAAGCGATTATCTACTTTGGTTCGGTATTCTCATTGTTTGTTGGTGAGAACGTCGGCACCACTGAGCGCTGGGGCATTTTCGCGTTGATTATTGTCGAAACGCTGGCGTGGTTTACGGTGGTTGCCAGCCTGTTTGCTCTACCGCAAATGCGCCGTGGTTATCAACGTCTGGCGAAGTGGATTGATGGTTTTGCCGGGGCGTTATTTGCCGGATTTGGCATTCATTTGATTATTTCTCGTTGATGCCAAACGCTTCATCAGAGTAAGTCGGATAAGGCGTTTACGCCGCATCCGACATTATTTTTCACGCATGCCTCGCCGATGCCAACAACGCTCCTACCAGCATAAACAGCGAGCCAAAAATCTTATTCAATGCCTTCATCTGTTTTGGCCCTTTTATCCATAATGCGATCCGTTGGGCGAGGGTGGCGTAACCGATCATCACAATAATATCGACCACAATAGTGGTGACGCCGAGCACGATATACTGCATCAGTTGTGGCTGTTGCGGCATGATGAATTGCGGAAATAACGCCGCCAGAAACACAATACTTTTGGGATTGGTGAGATTCACAAAAACTGCGCGCTGGAACAAATGTCGGCGTGATTGGGTTGAGGCCAGCGATTTAAGATCAATTGCGCCAGCAGCACGCCACTGCTGGATACCCAGCCAAATCAAATAAGCTGCTCCTGCCCACTTCAACACTTCAAACGCAATCACTGAGCGGGAGAATAGCGTACCCAACCCCACACCAACCAGCACAATATGAATCGCCAGTCCGGTCTGAAGCCCAGCAATAGACGCCATCGCACCACGATAACCGTGGTTGAGCGAGGTGGTCATGGTGTTGATTGCACCAGAGCCTGGCGACAGGCTTAAAATGATCGATGTCAGCAGGTAGGCAAACCACCATTCTAAGGTCATGATGAACTCCCGGTGTGTCTATTTTTGTGCCACAATACGCTACTGTCGAAGCGTTGTGTCAGGCACGCTTAAAAAAACGATTTTACGTGGTTTAAGAGGCAGATTACCCGATGTTTCAGCAGCAAAAAGACTGGGAAACAAGAGAAAACGCGTTTGCTGCTTTTACCATGGGACCGCTGACTGATTTCTGGCGTCAGCGTGATGAAGCAGAGTTTACTGGTGTAGATGACATTCCGGTGCGCTTTGTCCGTTTTCGCGCACAGCACCATGACCGGGTGATAGTCATCTGCCCGGGGCGTATTGAGAGCTACGTAAAATATGCGGAACTGGCCTACGACCTGTTCCATTTGGGGTTTGATGTCTTAATCATCGACCATCGCGGGCAGGGACGTTCCGGTCGCCTGTTAGCCGATCCGCATCTTGGGCATGTTAATCGCTTTAATGATTATGTTGATGATCTGGCGGCATTCTGGCAACAGGAGGTCCAGCCCGGTCCGTGGCGTAAGCGCTATATACTGGCACATTCGATGGGCGGTGCGATCTCCACGTTATTTCTGCAACGCCATCCAGGTGTATGTGACGCCATTGCGCTAACTGCGCCAATGTTTGGGATCGTGATTCGTATGCCGTCATTTATGGCGCGGCAGATCCTTAACTGGGCCGAAGCGCATCCACGTTTCCGTGATGGCTATGCAATAGGCACCGGGCGCTGGCGCGCGTTGCCGTTTGCTATCAACGTACTGACCCACAGCAGACAGCGATATCGACGTAACTTACGCTTCTATGCTGATGACCCAACGATTCGCGTCGGTGGGCCGACCTACCATTGGGTACGCGAAAGTATTCTGGCTGGCGAACAGGTGTTAGCCGGTGCGGGTGATGACGCCACGCCAACGCTTCTCTTGCAGGCTGAAGAGGAACGCGTGGTGGATAACCGCATGCACGACCGTTTTTGTGAACTCCGCACCGCTGCGGGCCATCCTGTCGAAGGGGGACGACCGCTGGTAATTAAAGGTGCGTACCATGAGATCCTTTTTGAAAAGGACGCAATGCGCTCAGTCGCGCTCCACGCCATTGTTGATTTTTTCAACAGGCATAACTCACCCAGCGGAAACCGCTCTACAGAGGTTTAAATTTCTTATGTACCAGGTTGTTGCGTCTGATTTAGATGGCACGTTACTTTCTCCCGACCATACGTTATCCCCTTACGCCAAAGAAACTCTGAAGCTGCTCACCGCGCGCGGCATTAACTTTGTGTTTGCGACCGGTCGCCACCACGTTGATGTAGGGCAAATTCGCGATAATCTGGAGATTAAGTCTTACATGATTACCTCCAATGGCGCGCGCGTTCACGATCTGGATGGCAATCTGATTTTTTCTCATAACCTGGATCGCGACATTGCCAGCGACCTGTTTGGCGTGGTCAACGACAACCCGGACATCATTACTAACGTTTATCGCGACGACGAATGGTTTATGAATCGCCACCGCCCGGAAGAGATGCGCTTTTTTAAAGAAGCGGTGTTGAAATATGCGCTGTATGAGCCAGGATTACTGGAGCCGGAAGGCGTCAGCAAAGTGTTCTTCACCTGCGATTCCCATGAGCAACTGCTGCCGCTGGAGCAGGCAATCAACGCTCGTTGGGGCGATCGCGTCAACGTCAGCTTCTCTACCCTAACTTGTCTGGAAGTGATGGCGGGTGGCGTTTCAAAAGGCCATGCCCTGGAAGCGGTAGCGAAGAAACTGGGCTATAGTCTGAAAGATTGTATTGCCTTTGGTGACGGGATGAACGACGCCGAAATGCTGTCGATGGCAGGTAAAGGCTGCATTATGGGCAGTGCGCACCAGCGTCTGAAAGATCTGCATCCAGAGCTGGAAGTGATTGGTACTAACGCCGAAGACGCGGTGCCGCATTATCTGCGTAAACTCTATTTATCGTAATCGTTCTTTATTTAGTCAGTTGTCAACCTGATACTTCGCTACAATGGATACTCGTTAATCAAAGAGTTTTCCATTGTGGCGCTACTTATCATCACCACGATTCTGTGGGCCTTCTCCTTTAGCTTTTATGGCGAGTACCTTGCGGGGCACGTCGATAGCTATTTTGCAGTGCTGGTGCGCGTTGGCCTGGCGGCACTCGTGTTTCTGCCGTTTCTGCGTACCCGTGGCAATAGCCTGAAAACGGTCGGTCTGTATATGCTGGTGGGCGCGATGCAGCTTGGCGTGATGTATATGCTGAGTTTTCGCGCCTATCTCTACCTGACGGTCTCCGAACTGTTGCTGTTCACCGTACTGACGCCGCTCTACATCACGCTGATTTATGACATCATGAGTCAGCGCCGTCTGCGCTGGGGTTATGCTTTTAGCGCCTTGTTGGCGGTGATTGGTGCCGGGATTATTCGCTATGATCAGGTCACCGACCACTTCTGGACTGGCCTGCTGCTGGTGCAACTCTCCAATATCACTTTTGCCATCGGCATGGTGGGTTACAAACGCCTGATGGAAACTCGTCCGATGCCACAGCATAACGCCTTTGCGTGGTTCTATCTTGGCGCGTTCCTGGTGGCGGTGATTGCATGGTTCTTGCTGGGAAATGCGCAGAAAATGCCGCAAACCACGCTGCAATGGGGCATTCTGGTGTTTCTTGGCGTGGTGGCTTCCGGTATTGGCTACTTTATGTGGAACTACGGCGCGACTCAGGTGGACGCCGGAACGCTGGGCATTATGAATAATATGCACGTTCCGGCAGGGCTGTTGGTTAACCTGGCTATCTGGCACCAACAGCCGCACTGGCCAACGTTTATTACAGGCGCGCTGGTGATCCTGGCCTCACTGTGGGTGCATCGTAAGTGGGTCGCTCCGCGCTCTTCACAAACGGCAGATGATCGCAGGCGTGATTGCGCGCTGAGCGAATAAACGCTTCTGTAATCGGCTGACGCTGCTCGCCATCGCGCACGGCGGCGTACAGTCGGCTCCACAAGCCTTCGCCCAGGGTTTTGGTGACCACCAGACCCTGGCGTTCAAAACTCTCCACCACCCAGTGCGGTAGCGCAGCGATGCCCATCCGCGCAGCAACCATCTGAATCAACAACAAGGTGTTATCGACGCTTTTCAGTGACGGGCTAACGCCTGCGGGCTGAAGAAAATGCCGCCAGACATCCAGTCGACTACGCTGCACCGGATAAATTAATAGCGTCTCGCTGGCGAGATCTTCCGGCGTGATTCGCGTTTTTGTCGCCAGTGGATGGTCAGGTGCCAACACCAGACGCACTTCATAATCGAACATCGGCGAATAATGCAGGCCACTGCGCGGCAAAATATCGGAGGTCATCACCAGATCCAGCTCACCCTGCTGCAACGCGGGCTGCGGGTCAAACGTCACGCCCGATTTAAAATCCATCTCCACCTGCGGCCAGTTCTTATGGAAATTTTCTAACGCGGGCGTCAGCCACTGAATACAGCTATGGCACTCAATGGCAATGCGCAGGCGCGTCTGCTGCGGTTCATTGCAGGCTTGCAGTGCCTGGCTGATTTGCGGCAGCACCTGATTCGCCAGTTGCAACAGGATTTCTCCCTGCGGTGTAAAGCGAAGCGGCTGGCTTTTACGCACAAATAGCCGGAAGCCAAGGCGTTGTTCCAGATCGCTAAACTGGTGAGACAGGGCGGATTGCGTTTGATGCAACGTCGCCGCAGCGGCTGCGAGTGAGCCGCAGTTCCGCAACGCTTGTAGCGTTTTCAGGTGTTTTACTTCGATCATGAAAGTCCTTCACTTCGGCATGAATAATTTGCGCTTGAGGAATATACAGTAACCGCCAATTATGGATGTGTAAACATCTGGACGGCTAAATACTAAAAATTCCATAAGGGGCATATAATGACAATTCTTAATCACACCCTCGGTTTCCCTCGCGTTGGCCTGCGTCGCGAGCTGAAAAAAGCGCAAGAGAGTTATTGGGCGGGGAACTCCACGCGTGAAGAACTGCTGGCGGTAGGGCGTGAACTGCGTGCCCGTCACTGGGATCAACAAAAGCAAGCGGGTATCGACCTGCTGCCGGTGGGCGATTTTGCCTGGTACGATCATGTACTGACCACCAGTCTGCTGCTGGGTAACGTTCCGCCACGTCATCAGAACAAAGATGGTTCGGTAGATATCGACACCCTGTTTCGTATTGGTCGTGGACGTGCGCCGACTGGCGAACCTGCGGCGGCAGCGGAAATGACCAAATGGTTTAACACCAACTATCACTACATGGTGCCGGAGTTCGTTAAAGGCCAACAGTTCAAACTGACCTGTACGCAGCTGCTGGAGGAAGTGGACGAGGCGCTGGCGCTGGGCCACAAGGTCAAGCCCGTGCTGCTGGGACCGGTTACCTACCTGTGGCTGGGTAAAGTGAAAGGTGAACAGTTTGATCGCCTGAGCCTGCTAAACGACATTCTGCCGGTTTATCAGCAAGTGTTGGCAGAACTGGCAAAACGTGGCATTGAGTGGGTACAGATCGACGAACCGGCTCTGGTGCTGGAACTGCCGCAGGCGTGGCTGGACGCCTATAAACCCGCTTACGACGCGCTCCAGGGCCAGGTGAAACTGCTGCTGACCACCTATTTTGAAGGCGTAACGCCAAACCTCGACACCATTACTGCGCTGCCTGTTCAGGGGCTGCATGTCGATCTCGTACATGGTAAAGATGACGTTGCTGAACTGCACAAGCGTCTGCCTTCTGACTGGCTGCTGTCTGCGGGTCTTATCAATGGTCGTAACGTCTGGCGCGCCGATCTTACCGAGAAATATGCGCAAATTAAGGACATTGTCGGCAAACGTGATTTGTGGGTGGCATCTTCCTGCTCATTGCTGCACAGCCCTATCGACCTGAGTGTGGAAACGCGTCTTGATGCGGAAGTGAAAAGCTGGTTTGCCTTCGCCCTGCAAAAATGCCATGAACTGGCGCTGCTGCGCGATGCGTTGAACAGTGGTGACACGGCAGCTCTGGCAGAGTGGAGCGCTCCGATTCAGGCGCGTCGTCACTCTACTCGTGTACATAATCCGGCAGTAGAAAAGCGTCTGGCGGCGATCACCGCCCAGGACAGTCAGCGTGCGAATGTCTATGAAGTGCGTGCTGAAGCCCAGCGTGCGCGTTTTAAACTGCCCGCGTGGCCGACCACCACGATTGGCTCTTTCCCGCAAACCACAGAAATCCGTACCCTGCGTCTGGATTTCAAAAAGGGTAATCTCGACGCCAACAACTACCGCACGGGCATTGCGGAACATATCAAGCAGGCCATTGTCGAGCAGGAACGTTTAGGTCTGGATGTGCTGGTACATGGTGAGGCCGAGCGTAATGACATGGTGGAATACTTTGGCGAGCACCTCGACGGATTTGTCTTTACGCAAAACGGTTGGGTACAGAGCTACGGTTCCCGCTGCGTGAAGCCACCGATTGTCATTGGTGACGTTAGCCGCCCGGCACCGATTACTGTGGAGTGGGCGAAGTATGCGCAATCGCTGACCGACAAACCGGTGAAAGGGATGCTGACTGGTCCGGTGACCATTCTCTGCTGGTCGTTCCCGCGTGAAGATGTCAGCCGTGAAACCATCGCCAAACAAATTGCGCTGGCGCTGCGTGATGAAGTGGCCGATCTGGAAGCGGCTGGAATTGGCATCATCCAGATTGATGAACCGGCGCTACGCGAAGGTTTACCGCTGCGTCGCAGCGACTGGGATGCCTATCTTCAGTGGGGCGTGGAGGCTTTCCGTATCAACGCTGCCGTAGCGAAAGATGACACGCAAATCCACACTCACATGTGTTACTGCGAGTTCAACGACATCATGGATTCGATTGCGGCGCTGGATGCTGACGTCATCACAATCGAAACCTCGCGTTCCGACATGGAGTTGCTGGAGTCGTTTGAAGAGTTTGATTATCCGAATGAAATCGGTCCTGGCGTCTATGACATTCACTCGCCAAACGTACCGAGCGTGGAATGGATTGAGTCCCTGCTGAAGAAAGCGGCAAAACGCATTCCGGCAGAGCGTCTGTGGGTCAACCCGGACTGTGGTCTGAAAACGCGCGGCTGGCCAGAAACCCGCGCGGCACTGGCGAACATGGTGCAGGCGGCGCAGAATTTGCGTCGGGGATGATAATAAGAACGGAGGCGAAAGCCTCCGTGATTGATCAAACGGCGATATTTTCAGGAATCTCATCAATAATCCGGTTATATAAACAACCGATCTATTCGATTTCCACTTCAATGGTATCGCCATCTTTTAAAAATAACGGTGGCGTGCGTTTCTTCCCAACCCCGCCAGGAGAACCCGTTAAAATCACGTCGCCGGGGACTAACTGGCAAAAGGTGCTGATATAGGCAATCAGCTCTGGAACGCTGTGTATCATATTGAGCGTGTTTTCGTTTTGAACTTCCACGCCATTAAGACGCGTTTTGATACAAAGCGTATTGGGATCTTTAATTTCGTCACGCGTTACCAACCACGGACCGAATCCCCCGGTTGAGGGCCAGTTTTTCCCGGCGGTAAACCAGGCGTGTTGCCAGTCACGGGCAGAGCCATCCATATAGCAGCTATATCCCGCAATATGTTGCAGTGCATTGTCTGCTGAAATATTGCGCCCACCTTTTCCAATCACCAGTGCCAGCTCACCTTCATAGTCAAATTCCTGACTGGCTGCGGGTTTGATGATGTTTCCCATATGTCCACATTGCGAATCAGGGAAACGCACAAACAACGTCGGTGCCGGATCTTCTTCATCAAACTCCAGACGCTTCTCCTGATAGTTCATCCCAACACAAAGAATTTTTTGCGGATCGGGTATCAGCGGTAAAAAGGTGATGTCGTCCAGCGGATAGTTGATTTCCAGTGTGGTCAGGGTCGAAGGAGGAATATTTTCCAGTACTTCCAGAAATGACCGTAAGGTTGGGTATTGTGGAAAATGCAGCGTTAAATCCGTCACGCCGCTATCCTGGAGGATCCCATAACGATGGGCGTTATTGTGGGTAAAACTAACGAGTTTCATTAATAGCTCACGGGATAATCATCAGATAACAGGAGATCTGCAGGAAGGTGGGCCAGAAACCCGGTAGTCATCAGCAATCCATGCAGTTCGGGTATTACAATCAAAAGCCCATTGTGGTTATGACGCCACCACACTGGAAGCTATTTTGTTATGTGTGTCAGGTATTAAGGGACTTTTCAGGAGCAGAAAATTAATTGCGGATTTCTTAAATATTCTATGCACCACTGACAGGCTTTGCCCATACCATCGGAACGAGCGGCAAGAAATAACTTGGTGGCGTGTTTATGTTCGCGCATTGGCTTTTTAAGCAATTTACCGCTGTTCAATAACGGCAATGCCAGATGATGTGGAATATAACCAATACCGACGTTTTGTTCTATTAAGGCGATTGCCGTAGCGAAGTCAGGAACAAAAATCGGTTTTTGTCCTTCCAACAGCCAGGCTTGCATCGGGGGGAAGTTAACGGAGGTATCGCGGATACAAACCGCTGGATAATGACGCAATTCACTGTTTTCTAATGGATGCCGCTTCGCTGCCAGTGGGTGGAGTGGGCTGACGACAAAATCCCATTCCATTTGTCCGACCGGTTCGCTAATGATGCCTTCACTGCTTGGCACTGCATGAGGAGCACCGTAGACCAGATCAGCACGCTTACTGTACAGCGCATCCCAGCAGCCGTTGTATACCTCAAGATCTACCGTCAGTGTTGTTGATGTGAATTGCCGTTCAAAATCTCGAATAAATGCCACCAGCAAATCACCAGGAATAATATTGTTCACCGCAATTGTCAGTTCACGTTCAATACCATCGTGAATCAGCACTGTGTTGCGCTTTAATGCTTCCAGGTCGCCAAGAATAGTTTTGCTATGTTCGATGAAGTAACTTCCCGCTGGCGATAATTCAATATAGCGTCCCTTACGAATGAACAGTTCAACGCCCAGGCTCTCTTCCGCTTTCTTGATGGTGTAACTGATGGCGGAAGGGACTTTATTTAACTGCTCGGCTGCGGTGGTAATGCTCTGGTGTCTGGCGACCAGATGAATAACACGAAGCGTTTCGTCTGAGATGAACATAAGGCTCCCTGGTCAGTGGTAAAGTGGCTGAATCTCTCCAGATTCAGCCGTAATCATTGCCTGAGTATACCCAGGAATTAGCGGTGTTGACTTGCCCGACTGAGAATCGCATACGCGATACATGCCACCAGAATCGAGTCTACTGAAGGGATCGTCGTCAGGGTGAATAAGCCTTTTACGGTCATAAAGCCAACCGCTGCGCCTATGATCCATGCTGCGAATGTCAGCACTTTAATCTGTGACTCCTGGGCTAACACTGACTCTTGATAGCCATTACGGCGATAAAGGAAAAAGTCAGCGATATAAATTCCGGCAACGGGTGGCGTGGCGATACCCAGGAACAGCAGAAACGGAATAAACCACGCCATAATATCCATACTGCCTACGATGGCGGAAAGGATACCCAGCGCCACGGTAATCTGCCATTTGGGAAAGCGGGTAAGCAGTGTGGAAACCACCAGCGTGCCCTGGAACATATTGCCCGCGTTACCGGTGACGCAGGCGAAAATCAACAACAGCGCCGCAGGCAGAACCGCACCGAATACCGCCATCGCACCCAGTAAAGATCCCTGACCACTAATGGCGCTCGGCGTTGCACCCGCCCAGTAGAGCAGAGGGTAGGCAACCAGAAACGTCACGCCTGCGGCAATCAGCGCATGTTTGCGGTTATGCACAAAACTACCGAAATCAGGCAGTGTGGCAACCAGCACAATAATGGTGCCAACAACGGTGGAAACAGCGACACCCGTATTCATCTCCACAATCACCGCTGGTGCTGCCACTTCGGTATGGGTTGCCACATAGAGGATGTAACACAGCACCAGCGCGATAACCGGCACGGCAACCTGGGCAATTTTTCCCAGAACGGCAAAACCAAATGCTGTAGAGGCGACAAAAATGACACAGCCAGCAGCCACTAACAGTGCTAGTGGAACTTCCAGTCCATGTTGAGCCAGTAAGTCATGTACCGAATGACCAAACATATTGGCGGTAACGGCAATCCAGCCGAACAGACTTATCGCCATCAAAATGTTAATGGCGATGGCCCCTTTTTCGCCAAACGAATATTTCACAATGCCATACGTTGGCAGGCGGGCTTTTTCTCCCACGCTAATGGTGATGGCTGAAAGTAAGGTCAGAATGACGCCGCCTAACAATACGACGCTAATTAAACTGCCGCTGGAAAGTTGATTGCCGAGGCTTGAGGATGACAACAGCACAGGTGTGACGGCAATACCCAGTAAAATCATGGCAATACGCAATCCTGATGCTGTATTCAGATTCTCTTCTTTTTTACGCATAGTATGTTCCCTTTAAAAATGCGCGTTACACAGTATGAAAATGCCCGGTGTATTTGCGCCAGCTACCCAGTTCTGTAATTTCCCGTTGGCCTTCGGTCAGCCAGTTTTCTGCCAGTACGCCCAGCACTTCGCTACCATCGGCAAGTTTGATTTTGCCAATTGCCAGCCCAGCGGGTTCGCTCATTAACAGAGCGGCAAAACTGGCCAGTGGTAATTGCCAAATTTCTACGTCGACGTGTGTTCCACCTTCATTCACGCGAATCATTCCCGGATGACGATCGTTAATACTCCACAACCTGTAATGGGCGTCAGTTCGGTCTTCACGGACAAAAATGCCGCCCGCTTTTTGCATATTTGGGTTGAGTTCCAGGCCACGCATCAGCGTTCCGTTAACGGCTAAAAGTGTTGTAGTCATTGAGTTCTCCAGAGAATTAAAGGGTTATCCATGTGCCGCTCTGATGCGAAAGGGCTGCTTTTATGGTTTGCGGTGAAGTAATCAGGCCGCTGGCCTGTTTGCCTTGTTGTTGGCTGGCATTGATGAAATCAACAATGGCTTCCACTTTGGGCTGCATACTGCCGACACCAAACTGACCTTCCCGTAACAGCGTTTGCGCTTCGGCAACGCTGATAGCGTCGAGCCACTGTTGTTGTGGTGTACCAAAGTTAATCGCCACTTTTTCTACACCGGTGGGGATCACCAGCAGATCTGCACCTAACTGACTGGCGAGCAGCGCGGAGGCCAGATCTTTATCGATCACGGCTTCCACACCTTTCAGTTGTTGTCCGTCTCGCACCACCGGAATACCGCCACCGCCGCAGGCAATAACCAGATATCCTTGGCGCACCAGGTGAGCGATGGTGTCGTGCTCAATAATTTCCAGTGGCGCAGGAGAGGGAACTGTACGCCGCCAACCACGCCCGGCGTCCTCCATCAGCGTCCAGCCGAGTTGCTGTTGGCGTTGTAGGGCCGTTGCTTCATCGAGAAACGCGCCAATCGGTTTACTGGGGCTGGTGAAAGCATCGTCATGTGGGCAGACTCGCGTTTGTGTCACCAGCGCAATTACCGGTTTGTTTATGCCACGGCGAGCCAATTCGTTATGCAGCGCTTTCTGGAACATGTAGCCAATTGCACCTTGTGTATCACCCACGGCGTAATCAAGTGGAACCGGAGAAACTTCGTTACTGGCGAGTTCAGAGCGGCGCAGAATAAAGCCCACCTGCGGGCCATTACCGTGGGTAAGCACCAGGTCCCATCCGGCTTCAACCATATCAACGATATGCTGCACGCTTTCCATCACTGCAACATATTGATCGGGAATACTATTGCGTTGCTCGTCCTGAATGAGCGCATTGCCGCCAACTGCGACAACAGCCAGTGGCTTAACCATGATGGTTCTCCTTTGCGACGATCTCAGACAGTGCACGTACAGCGGCGACAAAACAGGCCATCGGCGCAGTGGTGATCCCGGCACCAATTTGCCCGACCCCCGCTTGTTTGTGGGCGATACCCGTATTGATGACCGGTAAAATGCCGCGATCGGTCACTTTACGCGCATCAATCCCTGCTGCGGTGGGGGCAAAATTGAGGGCAGGAAGTGTAAATGCGGGGTTACCACCGAGGGTGATTGCTTGCATCCTACGGCTGTTATTGGTGGCATCGGCAGGGGTGCCTCCCACAAATTTGACGATCGCTGGAGATGACGCCATCGCGAAGCCACCCACACCTGCGGTTTCGGTAATTGCGCTATCACCCAGGTCAGCAGCGGCATCGTCGACGCCAAATCCGGGGAAGAACAGACCTTCAACTGCATTGGCAGGAGCCTGGAACCAGCGATCGCCAGTACCGGAAAGCCGAATACCAAAATTCACCCCGTTACGCGCCATCACCGTAACCATTGAACTGAACGGTACATTGGCGGCGGCATCCATCATCGCTTTACAGGCAGCCATCGACAGATTGAGGAAGAAGTGATCGTTACTGGTGATAAATGCCACGACGCGCTGGATATGTTCCTGTGGAAGAGAGCAGGCCAGCAATGCCGGGAGCAGGCGCTTAATCAGCAAACCGGTAGCGGCAGCATTGCGGTTATGAACTTCATCCCCCATATGCAGCGCCTGCGCCATTAATGGCTTGAGTTCCAGCTCGCCGTGTTGTGCGATTGCTGCTTTCATTGCCGGTGCCAGTTCATCGCGCATCCAGGCCAGACGATTGAGAACTTCATCGTTATTGGCACCAAAACGGAGAACCTTACCCAGACCTTCATTGAAATTGCTAAAAGTACGGTGGCCGTTGGTTTTGTTTTCTACCACCCATAACGGCATCGACGGGCTGATGATGCCTGCCATTGGTCCAACCGCGTGATAATGATGACAAGGGGCAAGGTCGATTTCGCCTGTGTTTATCTGGTTTTCAGCGTCTTGCTGGCTGGTGGCCCAACCTTCGTACAGCATGGCACCAATAATCGCCCCTTTTACCGGACCACACATCTCTTCCCAGGCAATCGGCGGGCCAGAGTGCAAAATACGTTTTTGTTCAGCCATTGCTGGAATGGCCTCTTTAGCGAGCATGACATCCACCAGCACGGGTTGTGCTTCGAGATAACATGTCATGGCGATTTGATTGGCATTTTCTACTAGTGGATGACGTAGCAACGATGCCAGATCCAATCCAGCGTCAATATCGCCTTGTGCTGGTGGCTGCCAGTTGAGTGCAATTGCGCTTCCCCCGGCATGTTGAATATTGTCAGCAAAACTGTGTAGTCCCGCGTTCACGACCTTCAAAGGCTGATTAAATAAGGTATTCATGCGTTTAGCCCCTTTTTCTGCAACTGAGTCTGCGCAACGGCGCTGGCCCATAGCGCCGCCTGTGCATTGCTGCTGGCAATGATGATGCCCGCATTTTGTAGTGCGCTTATCTGCTGACTGCGTATTTGCGGATCAGCTTCCGTTCCGCAAACGTGCGCAATCAGCAACGGTGCGTTATTCATGTCGATGTGTGAAAGTTGGTCCAGTAATTCGCTGGCAGGCGTAGCGGAAGCGCCATAACCAAGTACCAGGTCGAATAACACGACGGCAGTGTGTGAGTCGTTGAGTTCGTTGAGCAGACGTTGATTGCGCAGAGTCGGGTCGATCATTGGATGCGGTTTGCCACGGGTGAAATCATCGTCGCCCATATCGATCAGCGTGTGACCTTCGCTTTGCCAGATATTTGCCAGAGTACGATTACCCGCAACTGGCGTATTGGAGGCGGCGCTGAATCCCTTTTGCTGGCAGATAAGTTGCGCTTCGTAACAGAAGGTTCCTCCGGCGAAAACACCGCGTATCGCCTGGCGATGGGCTGGCAGACGCTGGCAGGCGTTTTGTAACATTGTGAGATCGTCGCAGGAAATCTCGGTCTCGACAGTCGGAAGTGGCTGATCATTCAGTACTGCCACGGCGATATTTGCGGCGCTGGCAAGTGTGGCGGCAGCGGTGATATTGGGACGTGCCAGATCATGCGGATTCGCACCGAGGAAATTCACCACCACGGGTTTTCCACAAGCCTCGGCGCGCTCCAGAATAGCCCGGGCAACGATCGGTGAAGGCGGTTTTGAAATAAGCACAATCACGCGAGTTTCATCGTCTTGCGCCAGCGCATCTAAAGCGAAGAGCATCGATATTCCACCAATCTCTTCACTGAGATCATGCCCGCCTGTTCCCAACGCCTGAGAAATACCCGCTCCGAGCTGGTCGATTCGGCAAGTCACTTCCTGTAGCCCGGTGCCTGACGCGCCAATAACACCAATTGCTCCGCGTTTCACCACATTAGCGAAGCCTAACGGAATGCCGTTAACAATGGCGGTTCCACAGTCAGGTCCCATTACGATGCGCTGACGTTCTCGGGCAAGTGTTTTGATGGATTTTTCCTGCCCGATACTGACGTTATCGCTGAACATCATCACGTTCATTCCGAGGTTTAACGCTTTAATTGCTTCGGCGGCGGCGTAGTCTCCCGGTACAGAAATGAGTGCCAGGTTGGCTTCGGGTTCGGCTTCCAGTGCCATTTCCAGGCTGACATTTTCCGGTGTTTTAATGCCACTATCCGTTTCATCATCAGGTTTGCTGGTCAGACGTTGCTGGGCCAGTATCAGTGCTTCATTGCAAATATCTTCTTCACCCATGACTGCAATCACTAAATCATTGGGACTGGCGTTGATTTCGTTACCCAGACCCGCATCGCGCAATTGTTCGAGATTATTGGGTGTTCCCATGACGACCGAGGCCTGTTGAATACCGGGCAACTTACTGATTTGCGCGGAAATCTGCATCAGAGAAACCGAGTCCTGATAAAGATTGCTGAAAACTTTATATTTAACTTTCATGCTGTTACGCCTGTTTTATTCCGCCCGATAGCAAAATTCGGGCAAAGCATCCCCGTGTAGCGCCATAAATGGGCTACGGGAGAAAAGGTTGAAATCAATTCATGGTGTTCAGGGTTCGAAAGCCATGCAGCATTCCTGCAAGGCAATCTACTCCTGACGTTGCGCCAAATTGCATGACCTGTTCTGCACAGGATGCGATTGTCATTTCCGATGCGCCCCCAACCAGTTGTGCGAGTAACTGGCAAATCGGTTCTGAAAAATGCCCCTGAAGCGCACGCTCCAGATAATGACGACTGATATCCGTGGTGTTGTGCGCATGTTGATCAATTGCCTGCTGCAACCGGTATTGATGATCGGCAAGTGTTGCAGGGAGTTGCCATAACCAGAGCGCTGCCAGATAGCCCAACAAATAGTCATCTCCATCGGGCGTTAAGCCTTTACCAAAGCCGATCAGTTGTGGCACCTGGCGTTCCAGTGCATCTGGATGTTCCATAATCGCTAATCCCTGGTGCGTGAGACTATCCGGCAGGTGCAATGTGCTTTGAACGTTATGCTCCAGACAAAATAAAAGCCGTTGCGATGCCATCGTTGGGTAGTGCTGGAAAACCAAAGGGAATGCCTCAAGTGTCAGCATTCCCCCCACAAATGGCGGTTGCCAAAGTGTTGTGTTATGAAGCACCACGCAAAAGCGAGGTGTTTGTAACAAGCCTGGGGTTAACTGAATGGGATCTGAATGGGCAATCTCTCTTCGCCAGTCCCAATTCTCAGGCAGGTTGACTCTGGCGGCATCAGGGAGATTCAGATACGTTTGCGCACACAACAGAGTGATGAATGTTCCCGCTTCTGAATACAGATTTACCGCATGTTTAAAAGCACTATGCAGACGTAAATCTTGCGTTTCATTTTGCGGGAAAAGATATCCCAACGATGATGCGCAAAGCGTCACCTGTACCATCGGCGTTAGCCTTCCAGACCTGCAATAATGGCTTTGGAATCACTCACCCAACCGAAAATGGCACCTTGTGCTTTGATCATCTCGAGGGCATATTTCTGGAATTCCGGGAAATAGGAGCCGACACAATCTTCCGGGATAATGCATTCATAGCCACGGTCATTTGCTTCGCGCACGGTGGTGGTTACGCAAACTTCGGTTGTTACACCACAAACTATCAGCGTCTTGATACCGTGGTTTTGCAAAATCAGATGTAAGTCGGTTTGATAAAAAGCGCCTTTACCGGGCTTATCAATCACCGGTTCGCCTGTCACTGGGTACAGTTCAGGAATGATGTCATGACCCGCTTCACCTCTGACCAGAATGCGTCCCATCGGTCCTGGTTCACCAATAAAGGTTTTTCCGCCGCGCGTCAGTTTGGCTGGCGGGCAGTCGCTTAAGTCTGCACGATGGCCTTCACGAGTATGAATAACCATAATTCCTTTTTGACGTGCGGCTGCCAGCACCTCTGTACATGGTGCGATAGCCGTGCGTACCAGTGAAACATCATTGCCCAGTGCCTCACCGAAGCCCCCTGCTTCGACAAAGTCACGCTGCATGTCGATCATGACCAGTGCAGTTGTGCGCGGATCAAAAGGTAATTCAAAGGGTTGAGCCTGAAAAATGGATTGCGTCATGGTAAATCTCCTGTCTGATGTTTAAACGATCCAGTTGTTCTGAGAGCGAGTATTCAGGAGAAAAGCGGCATAAAACAGGAAAAAAGTTTGCCGCACAGCAACGAAATTTTTGCATTCAACAGGTGGTGTGATGACGAATGTGAAGGGAGTCAAAGAGTGGCATACAGCAACAAATTTTTTGATGCTGTATGGTTTTGAGATTAAAAAAATCGTTGAAATTGTGTGAGCTTAATCATCAGATTTAGCGGCTATGGCGTTACTTTTTAACACCATACTGCTTAAACCACTCCAGCATTCGCTGCCAGCCATCTTTCGCCGACTCAGCATGATAGCTCGGGCGATAATCGGCGTTGAATGCATGCCCGGCATCCGGGTAGACGATAATCTCTGCTTTCGCATTAGCAGCCCGCAGCGCCTGGCGCATGGTTTCAACGCTCTCCTGCGGAATGCTGTTATCCTGACCACCATATAAGCCGAGAACCGGCGCGTTAAGATCGGTTGCGATATCAACAGGTTGTTTCGGTGAATTCAGCGTCTTATCGCCGGTTAATTTGCCGTACCATGCCACCGCTGCTTTCAGTTGTGGATTATGCGCAGCATACAGCCAGGTGATGCGCCCACCCCAGCAAAATCCGGTGATCATTAAGCGATGAACATCGCCGCCGTTGCGTGACGCCCAACTGGCGACATGATCGAGATCGGCCAGCACCTGCGAGTCAGGCACTTTTGCTACCAGACCGCTAAGCAGCGTAGGGATATCGGCAAAATCATTCGGATCGCCTTCGCGGAAGTAAAGTTCAGGTGCGATAGCCAGATACCCCTCCAGTGCCAGACGGCGACAAATATCGCGGATATGTTCATGCACGCCAAAAATTTCCTGCACTACAATGACCACTGGTAGTAGGCCATCGCTCTGCTTTGGTCTGGCATGGTAAGCAGGCATGTTATCCCCTTGTGAAGGGATAGAGGTGATGCCTGCTACAATCGCGTCATCCGGGGTCTGAACGATGGTCGAAGCGAGAGGTGATGCAGCAGGTGCAAATCCAGATTGTTGTGTTGTTGCCATGGTATTCTCCGTACCCTTATAAAAATGTTGCGCAATGTTAACTATAGTCAGCATGCAACAAATCACATTGCCTGAATCGGCTCATCTTTTATGCAGTCATGCAGAATGAAGAGTGATTTATGTGATTCACATCACTTTTGGTGGGTAAATTTATGCAACGCATTTACATCAAGGTGATGAGTGTCACGAAAAAATGTTAAACCCTTCGGTAAAGTGTCTTTTTGCTTCTTCTGACTAAACCGATTCACAGAGGAGTTGTATATGTCCAAGTCTGATGTTTTTCATCTCGGCCTCACTAAAAACGATTTACAAGGGGCTACGCTTGCCATCGTCCCTGGCGACCCGGATCGTGTGGAAAAGATCGCCGCGCTGATGGATAAGCCGGTTAAGCTGGCATCTCACCGCGAATTCACCACCTGGCGTGCAGAGCTGGATGGTAAACCTGTTATCGTCTGCTCTACCGGTATCGGCGGCCCGTCTACCTCTATTGCAGTTGAAGAGCTGGCACAGCTGGGCATTCGCACCTTCCTGCGTATCGGTACAACGGGCGCTATCCAGCCGCATATTAATGTGGGTGATGTCCTGGTTACCACGGCGTCTGTTCGTCTGGATGGCGCGAGCCTGCACTTCGCTCCGCTGGAGTTCCCGGCTGTGGCTGATTTCGAATGTACGACCGCGCTGGTTGAAGCGGCGAAGTCAATTGGTGCCACCACTCACGTTGGTGTGACGGCTTCTTCTGATACCTTCTACCCAGGTCAGGAACGTTACGATACTTACTCTGGTCGTGTAGTCCGTCACTTTAAAGGTTCTATGGAAGAGTGGCAGGCGATGGGCGTAATGAACTATGAAATGGAATCTGCAACCCTGCTGACCATGTGTGCAAGCCAGGGCCTGCGTGCGGGTATGGTGGCGGGCGTTATCGTCAATCGTACCCAGCAAGAGATCCCGAATGCTGAGACGATGAAACAAACCGAAAGCCATGCGGTGAAAATCGTGGTGGAAGCGGCGCGTCGTCTGCTGAAATAAAAAACGCTCCCTGGCTTAGGGGAGCATTCCGATTGTTGTTAACGTGTCCTTTGTTCATACCGGATGCGGCGTGATCGCCTTATCCGGCCTACAAAAGCATGCAAATTCAATATATTGCATTTCTGTGGTAGGCCTGATAAGCGCAGCGCATCAGGCAATTTAGCGTTTGTCATCAGTCTCATACTCCCCAACGTCGGGGAGCGATATCAATTACTGACGCCGTAAGCGCATAATTTTGCGTATTATTGGCGTCAGTAGCGTAAAGGCTGCCAGTGTCAGCAATGCCAGGGTTATCGGTCGGGTATACAGAAAGTCCAGTGAACCCCCTGAAAGCGACAGCGCACGGCGAAAATTACTTTCTGCCATCGGGCCCATAATCAATGCCAGCACTACGGGTGATGCCGGATATCCTCCTTTCTGCATGAAATAGCCCACCACGCCTGCAATCAGCATAATGCCAACATCAAACAGGCTGTTGTTCAGCGCATAAGTCCCGACCACACAAAGTGCGAGGATCATCGGTGTGAGAATATTGCCGGGGATCTTCACCACGTTACCGATGACTTTCAAAGAGAGCAGTCCAAGAACTAGCAGCATGAAGTAACAGAAGATCATGCCGACAAATAACGTATAAACCATATCGCCGTGGTCGGTAAACATCAGCGGGCCTGGTTGCATTCCCTGTAACGTTAACGCGCCCAGCATGATGGCAGTTACCGCATCGCCTGGAATCCCCAGCGTCAGCATAGGTAACAACGCGCCACCTGTGCAGCCATTTGCGCCTGCTTCACAGGAGGCCACCGCTTTAATCTCACCCTTACCAAAGTTTTCTGGTGTCTTACTGAAACGACGAGTTTCGTTATAGGCAACAAAAGCTGCAATATCTGCCCCCGCACCGGGGATCATGCCGATAAAAACCCCTAATCCTGATGAGCGCAAAATGGTTAATGCGATGCGGCGTAGTGTTTGCCAGGGCAGTAACAGACTGCCGATAGCCACCTTCGCCCCCTGACGAATTTGCTGGTTTTGCTCCATAGAGCGGAATGCTTCTGAAGCAGCAAACAGACCAATCATCACCGGGATAAATGGCACATTCATCAGTTCCACAAACCCGCCCGTAAAGCGTGGAAAACCGCCCATCGGATCGAGGCCTATCGTTGCGATCATTAATCCGCCAATCCCGGTGATCAGCCCTTTAATCAGCGACTCACCGGAAATACTGGCAATAATGCTCAGTCCGAAGGTTGCCAGGGCGAAGGACTCCGAGGCACTAAATTTCAACGCCCAACTGGCAAGTACCGGAGAGAGAAACATCAATACGATAATGCTGAGCGTTCCACCGCTAAAAGAAGAGAACGTGGCGGCACTTAACGCCAGCCCGGCTTTTCCCTGCTTCGTCAGCTCATATCCGTCAATGGCGGTGGCAGCGGCGGCAGGCGTACCGGGAATTTTGAGCAAAATTGCGGTGATAGAACCACCATACACACCACCAAAAAAGACACCGCAAATCATCAACAAGCCAGAAACAGGCTCCATGCCGTAGGTGAAAGGCAGCAAAATCGCCACACCCATGGTCGCTGTCAGGCCAGGCAGAGCGCCAATCATAATACCCAGCATCACTCCAAACGTGGCAAACAGCAGCGCCTGAGGATTACTGAGTAATGTCGAAAACCCCTGAGTTAAAAGTTCACTTTCAAACATTGCAGGCCCCTGTTATTCGAAAAATGTGCCGACAGGCAATGGCACCTGTAACGCTTCGACAAACAGCAACCAGAGGATTGCCGTTAACAGCAGCGCAATACCCGGTGTGAGTGCCCATCGCCTGTAGCCCATCAACGTCATAATGACGATGAGGAAAACAGGAGTAGTAATGAGATAACCGCAGTAGCTCATCGCCACAATATAAAACGCGGTTGCCGCAATTCCTGTTGCCGTTTTCCTTAATGCCGGTTTTTCCTGTTCGTTGGCGCAAGGGACTGGTTTTGCCAGCAAAAGATCGCGTATCACCAGTAAGACAGCGAGCACAATCAGAGCGCAGGCATAGAAAGTAGGGAAGGCACTTGCACCGGGATCCGTTTCAATGGCAGTTGCTGGAAAATCAGCGGCATTAATTATCACCGCGCCAGCAACCACACAAAGTAACAGCGCCACCACCACAGTGGATGAAAAGCGCTTGCGGTGCGGTACGGCGAGTTGAGCAACAGACTGTTTTGTGTTCATCGACCGTACCTCGGGATTATTTTTTCAAGCCCAGCCGAGTTAGTAACTCGTCAAAGTACTTTTCCTGTTCGTTGATTTGGGTCTGGAAGCTGGCACCATCAAGCCATGCATAGTTGAGATTCAACTTTTGCAGTGCATCCTGGAATGCAGGCTCTTCAGCCGTCTCTTTTGCTGCCTTTGCCAGAACATCCACCACATCCTGCGGCGTTTTTTGCGACACAATCAGGCCGCGCCAGGTGCCGATGGAGAGATCAACGCCTTTCTCTTTTAACGTCGGGACGTCAGGCATGGTTTTCATACGTTCATCCGCCATCACTACCAGTGTCTTCAGCTTGCCGCCTTTCACATGATTGATAACTTCACCTGGGCTTACGGAAACCGCTTCAATATGCCCGCCTAACAGGCCTGTAATGGCAGGGGCTGCGCCGTCATACGGGACATGAGAAAACTTCGCGCCCGTTTTGTCTTCCAGTGCAGCTGCCGCCAGATGCCAGATTGCTCCGGTGCCTGAGTTACCAATGCGTACTTTTCCGGGATTCGCTTTGGCGTAAGTCATAAATTCTTCATAGCTATTCCACGGTGCATCGGCACGGACGGTGATAGCCGCAGGATCCGCATTCAGACGGGCAATGGGTTTAAAGTCGCTGGTTTTAAAACGCACCATTCCGAGACTGGGAAGGGTGGTCAGTTCAACCGTGCCTAAACCCATTTTGTAACCGTTAGGGCGGGCAGCGGCGATTTCACTCAGGCCGATAGCGCCGCCACCGCCAGGTTTATTGATAACCCCGATGCTGACGGGCAAAAGGTTTTTGGCGGCATCAGCAAAGGCACGGGCAACCAGATCCGTACCGCCTCCGGCCGCGTAGGGTACGACTAACTCGATCTGTTTGGTTGGCCAGGAGGCCGCCTGCACAGGCGCAGTGCTGAGGGCAGCGCCGGCAAGAAGTACCATTGCAGCCATTTTTTTCGGTAAGGTAAGATGTTTTATCATTGCTTTTATATCCTTATTTATCAGTTATTTGCTATTTAAATTGTTCCATGCGTTCATAAACAGTACTGCATTTTCATAGACTTGCTCTGGCGTCATGCCGGGGCGATATAGCGCAGAACCGAGGCCAAAGCCGTTTGCGCCGTGGCTCAGATAACGCGCCATTGTGTCTGGAGTGATACCGCCAACCGGTAACATCGGAACGGATTGTGGAATAACCGCACGCCAGGCTTTGGTGACTTCAGGCGTAATTTGTTCAGCCGGGAACAGCTTGATGGCATTGGCGCCATGTTCAATGGCAGCAAAAGCTTCGGTGGGCGTAGCGACGCCAGGCGCACAATACATACCCAGCGCACGGGCACGACGGATCACCGCAGTATCGCAATGCGGCATTACGATAATCTGGCCTCCAGCCTCTTTAACCGCGACGACTTGCTCCACCGAAAGCACAGTTCCGGCTCCGACCAGGCAGTCCTTAGGCAGGGCGTCGCGCAGTAAACTGATACTTTGCAACGGCTCCGGCGAGTTCATGGGAATCTCAATCAGGCGAAATCCAGCGGCATACAGCTTTTCACCGATGGCGACAATCTCATCCGGTTTCACGCCGCGTAAAATGGCGACTAACCCGGTTTTTTGCAAAAGCGTATTAAATGGCATGAGTACATTCCCTGGCGTTGGTGGAGAGTAGCCCGGCAGCGTGGGCGATTCGCCATAACCCCTGTTCAGTGGCATTAGGAATGGCGTGTAGCTGTCTGTCGGGAAAAACGTGGCTGAATGCTTGTGAATAGCGGCTGTTCAGAGTGGCGCTACCGATTAAGGCGATCGGTGTTGTGGCGGGTAAATCACGTAGCAAACTGGATGCCAGACCGCATAATTCATGGCCTATCAGTAATCCTGAAAGGTAATCCCCCTGCGAGGACGGCGTAAGATTACTGGTCAGCAGGCGCGAACGGGTCGAAAACAGCGTCGATAATAATCCGGTCTGATGATGCTCTTGTGCTGATTTCAGCCCATGGGTGAAGGCATCCCAGTGCGGTTCATCTCCCGAACGCATGGTGGCACCGAGAATCGAATGGCGGGATAAAACATCAAATAACTCGCCTGTCATAAAGGTTCGGAAATCGGTAATGGTGTTGTTTTCAACTACCGCCCATTTCGCATGTGTGCCAGGTAAGCCAATCAGCACAGGCATACCCTGGCGGATCGCGTTTTGCAGGGCCGGTTCCATCGAGATAGCACCGAAGATTTGTGTCTCTTCGCCACGCATCACTTCGGGCATTTCACCTTCTTTAATCACGCCGGGAATGATGTGCAGCATTGTCTGCTGCTGGTAGATAACAGGCGTCAACTGCTTTGCCAGACCCTCGAGAGTGACCGGGCAAGGTAAATAAGCTGCGGGTTGCCACCCTTGCGCACTGCCGATCATGCCGCAAGCCAGAACCGGGCATGGGGATTGTGCCAGCCAGTCGCCGCAGACACGTAAAAACGTATCGTGGAAAGCGTCCTCACGTGTTGCTGCCTGGGAGGGTAATTTCATGATCCCCCACGGGAATTCACGTTTTTCTTGTGGATTGGGTGAGTCGCCAAAACGCCATGCCCGAAGCGATGACGTTCCCCAGTCCAGGGCAATAAATGAGGTGTTTCCCGACATTAGCCGTTTCCTTTAGTCATGGTTTATTTATTTTTGTGGACGTGCTTACCCCAGCCCAGTTCAGCGGATATCTCTTCTGCACAGGATTTGACGTAAGGTGCCAGTTCTTCCAGACGCGCCAGTGACATATACGTAGTGGTACTGGCGACAGAAATAGCCGCCACAATTTCATCCCGGGCGTTGTAAACCGGCGCTGCAACGCAACGGATAGTCGGCTCGTTCTCTTCCAGATCAAAAGCAAAACCACTGGCGGCATAACGACGCATGTTCTGAATAAATGTGCCCAGTTTTGTTTCATCACCACAGGTCTTAAACAGCGTGCGCCACTCTTCTTCTGTTCGGTTGAGGATCAATGCCTTGCCGATGCCGGTGATTGCCAGTGGCATGCGATGGCCTGGGCGTGAGCGCATTTCCAGCCCGCGCTGGCTGTTGATCTTCTCCAGATACAGCACTTCGTCGCCTTCAACGATCCCCAGATGCACGGTGTCCAGGGTGTAACGGGCAAGGCGTTGCAAAACGGGCTGGGCAACTTCGTACAGCGAGGTGCTTTCCAGTGCTCTGGCACCGAATTCGATCAGTTTGGCACCCAGTTGGTAGCCCTGCGTTGGGACATGGCGCAGGTAGCGTTGTTCCACCAGAACGGTGACTAAACGATGGGTTGTGCTCCGGGTCGTGCCGGTGAACTCGCCGATACTTTTCAGGTCATGGCAGCCGTTATAAACAGCATTAAGAACCGCCAGCCCGCGTAATAACGTTTGTGCGCCAGCGGTGGTTGAAGAGGTATCTGCCATACGTTTCTCCTGATGATATTGCTGAAGTGTTCCACATAATGACGTGGGGAAAAGGTGATATATCCCACAATATAAACTACGTCTCATATTGTGGGATAAAATAATGAAAATTAAGGATCGTTTTGCGTAGCGCCTCGCAGGAAACTTCTTTCAAACTGGACGTTTGTACAGCACAATTCTATTTTGTGCGGGTAAGTAATGAGGCTGGAGGCGTTGTGGATATCTCAATCATGGTTTACGCAGTTATTGCGTTGGTGAGCGTGGCGATTGGCTGGCTGATTGCCAGTTATCAGCATGCGCAGCAAAAAGCCGAGCAATTCGCTGAACGTGAAGAGATGGTCGCGGAGTTAAGTGCGGCAAAACAACAAATTACCCAAAGCGAACATTGGCGTGCTGAGTGCGAGTTACTCAATAATGAAGTGCGCAGTCTGCAAAGCATTAACACATCGCTGGAGGCGGATCTGCGTGAGGTTACCACGCGAATGGAGGCCGTACAGCAACATGCTGACGATAAAATTCGCCAAATGATCAACAGCGAACAGCGCCTCAGTGAGCAGTTTGAAAACCTCGCCAACCGTATTTTCGAGCACAGCAATCGCCGGGTTGATGAGCAAAACCGTCAGAGTCTGAACAGCCTGTTGTCGCCACTACGTGAACAACTGGACGGTTTTCGTCGTCAGGTTCAGGACAGTTTCGGTAAAGAAGCACAAGAACGCCATACCCTGACTCACGAAATACGCAATCTCCAGCAGCTCAACGCGCAAATGGCCCAGGAAGCGATCAACCTGACGCGTGCGCTGAAAGGCGACAATAAAACCCAGGGCAACTGGGGCGAGGTAGTATTGACGCGTGTGCTGGAGGCTTCCGGTCTGCGTGAAGGGTATGAATATGAAACCCAGGTCAGCATCGAAAATGACGCCCGCTCGCGGATGCAGCCGGATGTCATCGTGCGGCTGCCGCAGGGCAAAGATGTGGTGATCGACGCAAAAATGACGCTGGTCGCCTATGAACGCTATTTCAACGCAGAAGACGACTACACCCGCGAAAGCGCGCTACAGGAACATATCGCGTCGGTGCGTAACCATATCCGTTTGCTGGGACGCAAAGATTATCAACAGCTGCCGGGGCTGCGAACCCTGGATTACGTGCTGATGTTTATTCCCGTTGAACCCGCTTTTTTACTGGCGCTTGACCGCCAGCCGGAGCTGATCACCGAAGCGTTGAAAAACAATATCATGCTGGTTAGCCCGACCACGCTGCTGGTGGCGCTGCGCACTATCGCCAACCTCTGGCGCTATGAGCATCAAAGTCGTAACGCCCAGAAAATAGCCGATCGCGCCAGCAAGTTGTACGACAAAATGCGCTTGTTTGTCGATGATATGTCCGCGATTGGTCAAAGTCTGGACAAAGCACAGGACAACTATCGTCAGGCAATGAAAAAACTCTCTTCAGGTCGCGGAAATGTGCTGGCGCAAGCAGAAGCGTTTCGCGGTTTAGGAGTAGAAATTAAACGCGAGATTAATCCGGATTTGGCTGAACAAGCGGTGAGCCAGGATGAAGAGTATCGACTGCGGTCGGTACCGGAGCAGCCGAATGATGAAGCTTATCAACGCGATGATGAATATAATCAGCAGTCGCGCTAGCCCATTGGGGGTAGTTAAGCCGGGTAGAAATCTAGGGCATCGACGCCCAATCTGTTACACTTCTGGAACAATTTTTTGATGAGCAGGCATTGAGATGGTGGATAAGTCACAAGAAACGACGCACTTTGGTTTTCAGACCGTCGCGAAGGAACAAAAAGCGGATATGGTCGCCCACGTTTTCCATTCCGTGGCATCGAAATACGATGTCATGAATGATTTGATGTCTTTTGGCATACATCGTTTGTGGAAACGCTTCACGATTGATTGCAGTGGCGTACGCCGCGGGCAGACCGTGCTGGATCTGGCAGGCGGTACTGGCGACCTGACAGCGAAATTCTCCCGCCTGGTGGGTGAAACTGGCAAAGTGGTCCTTGCTGATATCAATGAATCCATGCTCAAAATGGGCCGCGAGAAGCTGCGTAATATTGGTGTGATTGGCAACGTTGAGTATGTTCAGGCGAACGCTGAGGCGCTGCCGTTCCCGGATAACACCTTTGATTGCATCACCATTTCGTTTGGTCTGCGTAACGTCACTGACAAAGATAAAGCTCTGCGTTCAATGTATCGCGTTCTGAAACCTGGCGGCCGACTGCTGGTGCTTGAGTTCTCGAAGCCGATTATCGAGCCGTTAAGTAAGGCCTATGACGCTTACTCCTTCCATGTGCTGCCGCGTATTGGCTCACTGGTCGCGAACGACGCTGACAGCTACCGTTATCTTGCTGAATCTATCCGCATGCATCCCGATCAGGACACCCTGAAAGCTATGATGCAGGATGCTGGATTCGAAAGTGTCGACTATTACAACCTGACGGCAGGGGTTGTGGCGCTGCATCGTGGTTATAAGTTCTGACAGGAGACCGGAAATGCCTTTTAAACCTTTAGTGACGGCAGGAATTGAAAGTCTGCTCAACACCTTCCTGTATCGTTCACCCGCGCTGAAAACGGCCCGCTCGCGTCTGCTGGGTAAAGTTTTGCGCGTGGAGGTAAAAGGCTTTTCGACGTCATTGATTCTGGTGTTCAGCGAACGCCAGGTTGATGTGCTGGGTGAATGGGCGGGCGATGCTGACTGTACCGTTATCGCCTACGCCAGCGTGTTGCCGAAACTTCGCGATCGCCAGCAGCTTGCCGCGTTAATTCGCAGCGGTGAGCTGGAAGTACAGGGCGATATTCAGGTGGTGCAGAACTTCGTTGCACTGGCAGATCTGGCCGAGTTTGACCCAGCAGAATTGCTGGCGCCTTATACTGGTGATATCGCCGCTGAAGGTATCAGCAAAGCCTTGCGCGGAGGCGCGAAGTTCTTGCATCACGGCATTAAACGCCAGCAACGTTACGTGGCGGAAGCCATTACCGAAGAGTGGCGTATGGCGCCAGGTCCACTTGAAGTAGCCTGGTTTGCGGAAGAAACGGCAGCCGTTGAACGTGCCGTGGATTCCCTGACCAAACGGCTGGAAAAACTGGAGGCTAAATGACGCCAGGTGAAGTACGGCGCCTATATTTCATCATTCGCACTTTTTTAAGCTACGGACTTGATGAACTGATCCCTAAAATGCGTATCACCCTGCCGTTACGACTATGGCGATACTCATTATTCTGGATGCCAAATCGGCATAAAGACAAACCTTTAGGTGAGCGACTACGACTGGCTCTGCAAGAACTGGGGCCAGTGTGGATCAAGTTCGGGCAGATGCTGTCTACCCGCCGCGACCTTTTTCCTCCGCATATTGCCGATCAGCTGGCGTTATTGCAGGACAAAGTTGCTCCGTTTGATGGCAAGCTTGCGAAGCAACAGATTGAAGCTGCAATGGGCGGTTTGCCGGTAGAAGCGTGGTTTGACGATTTTGAAATCAAGCCGCTGGCGTCGGCTTCTATTGCTCAGGTTCATACCGCACGATTGAAATCGAATGGCAAAGAGGTGGTGATTAAAGTTATCCGCCCGGATATTTTGCCGGTGATTAAAGCGGATCTGAAACTTATCTACCGTCTGGCTCGCTGGGTGCCGCGTTTGCTGCCGGATGGTCGCCGTCTGCGCCCAACCGAAGTGGTGCGCGAGTACGAAAAGACATTGATTGATGAACTGAATTTGCTGCGGGAATCTGCCAACGCCATTCAGCTTCGGCGCAATTTTGAAGACAGCCCAATGCTCTACATCCCGGAAGTTTACCCTGACTATTGTAGTGAAGGGATGATGGTGATGGAGCGCATTTACGGCATTCCGGTTTCAGATGTCGCAGCGCTGGAGAAAAACGGCACTAACATGAAATTGCTGGCAGAACGCGGCGTGCAGGTGTTCTTCACTCAGGTCTTTCGTGACAGCTTTTTCCATGCCGATATGCACCCTGGCAACATCTTTGTAAGCTATGAACACCCAGAAAACCCGAAATATATCGGCATTGATTGCGGGATTGTTGGCTCGCTAAACAAAGAAGATAAACGCTATCTGGCGGAAAACTTTATCGCCTTCTTTAATCGCGATTATCGCAAAGTGGCAGAGCTACACGTCGATTCAGGCTGGGTGCCGCCAGATACCAACGTTGAAGAGTTCGAATTTGCCATTCGTACGGTCTGTGAACCTATCTTTGAGAAACCGCTGGCCGAAATTTCGTTTGGACATGTACTGTTAAATCTGTTTAATACGGCGCGTCGCTTCAATATGGAAGTGCAGCCGCAACTGGTGTTACTCCAGAAAACCCTGCTCTACGTCGAAGGGGTAGGTCGCCAGCTTTATCCGCAGCTCGATTTATGGAAAACGGCGAAGCCTTTCCTGGAGTCGTGGATTAAAGATCAGGTCGGTATTCCTGCGCTGGTGAGAGCATTTAAAGAAAAAGCGCCGTTCTGGGTCGAAAAAATGCCAGAACTCCCTGAACTGGTTTACGACAGTTTGCGCCAGGGCAAGTATTTACAGCACAGTGTTGATAAGATTGCCCGCGAGCTTCAGTCAAATCATGTACGTCAGGGACAATCGCGTTATTTTCTCGGAATTGGCGCTACGTTAGTATTAAGCGGCACATTCTTGTTGGTCAGCCGCCCTGAATGGGGGTTGATGCCCGGCTGGTTAATGGCAGGTGGTCTGATCGCCTGGTTTGTCGGTTGGCGCAAAACACGCTGATTTTTTCATCGCTCAAGGCGGCCCGTGTAACGTATAATGCGGCCTTGTTTAATCATCATCTACCACAGAGGAACATGTATGGGTGGTATCAGTATTTGGCAGTTATTGATTATTGCCGTCATCGTTGTACTGCTTTTTGGCACCAAAAAGCTCGGCTCCATCGGTTCCGATCTTGGTGCGTCGATCAAAGGCTTTAAAAAAGCAATGAGCGATGATGAACCAAAGCAGGATAAAACCAGTCAGGATGCTGATTTTACTGCGAAAACTATCGCCGATAAGCAGGCGGATACGAATCAGGAACAGGCTAAAACAGAAGACGCGAAGCGCCACGATAAAGAGCAGGTGTAATCCGTGTTTGATATCGGTTTTAGCGAACTGCTATTGGTGTTCATCATCGGCCTCGTCGTTCTGGGGCCGCAACGACTGCCTGTGGCGGTAAAAACGGTAGCTGGCTGGATTCGCGCGTTGCGTTCACTGGCGACAACGGTGCAGAACGAACTGACCCAGGAGTTAAAACTCCAGGAGTTTCAGGACAGCCTGAAAAAGGTTGAAAAGGCGAGCCTCACTAACCTGACGCCCGAACTGAAAGCGTCGATGGATGAACTACGCCAGGCCGCGGAGTCGATGAAGCGTTCCTACGTTGCAAACGATCCTGAAAAGGCGAGCGATGAAGCGCACACCATCCATAACCCGGTGGTGAAAGATAATGAAGCTGCGCATGAAGGCGTAACGCCTGCCGCTGCACAAACGCAGGCCAGTTCGCCGGAACAGAAGCCAGAAACCACGCCAGAGCCGGTGGTAAAACCTGCTGCGGACGCTGAACCGAAAACCGCTGCACCTTCCCCTTCGTCGAGTGATAAACCGTAAACATGTCTGTAGAAGATACTCAACCGCTTATCACGCATCTGATTGAGCTGCGTAAGCGTCTGCTGAACTGCATTATCGCGGTGATCGTGATATTCCTGTGTCTGGTCTATTTCGCCAATGACATCTATCACCTGGTATCCGCGCCATTGATCAAGCAGTTGCCGCAAGGTTCAACGATGATCGCCACCGACGTGGCCTCACCGTTCTTTACGCCGATCAAGCTGACCTTTATGGTGTCGCTGATTCTGTCAGCGCCGGTGATTCTCTATCAGGTGTGGGCGTTTATCGCCCCAGCATTGTATAAGCACGAACGTCGCCTGGTGGTGCCGCTGCTGGTTTCCAGCTCTCTGTTGTTTTATATCGGCATGGCGTTCGCCTACTTTGTGGTCTTTCCGCTGGCATTTGGCTTCCTTGCCAATACCGCGCCGGAAGGGGTACAGGTATCCACCGACATCGCCAGCTATTTAAGCTTCGTTATGGCGCTGTTTATGGCGTTTGGTGTCTCCTTTGAAGTGCCGGTGGCAATTGTGTTGCTGTGCTGGATGGGGATTACCTCGCCAGAAGACTTACGCAAAAAACGTCCGTATGTGCTGGTTGGCGCATTCGTCGTCGGGATGTTGCTGACGCCGCCGGATGTCTTCTCGCAAACGCTGCTGGCGATCCCGATGTACTGCTTGTTTGAAATTGGTGTCTTCTTCTCACGCTTTTACGTTGGTAAGGGTCGAAACCGGGAAGAGGAAAACGACGCTGAAGCAGAAAGCGAAAAAACTGAAGAATAAATTCAACCGCCCGTCAGGGCGGTTGTCATATGGAGTACAGGATGTTTGATATCGGCGTTAATTTGACCAGTTCGCAATTTGCGAAAGACCGTGATGATGTTGTAGCACGCGCTTTTGACGCAGGAGTTGATGGGCTGCTCATCACTGGCACTAACCTGCACGAAAGCCAGCAGGCACAAAAACTGGCGCGTCAGTATTCATCCTGTTGGTCAACGGCGGGCGTGCATCCTCATGACAGCAGCCAGTGGCAAGCAGCGACCGAAGAAGCGATCATTGAACTGGCCTCGCAGCCAGAAGTGGTGGCGATTGGTGAGTGTGGCCTCGACTTTAACCGCAACTTTTCTACACCAGAAGAGCAGGAACGTGCTTTTGTTGCTCAGCTACGCATTGCTGCAGAATTAAACATGCCAGTATTTATGCACTGTCGCGATGCCCACGATCGGTTTATAACCTTGCTGGAGCCGTGGCTGGATAAACTGCCTGGTGCAGTTCTTCATTGCTTTACCGGTACACGTGAAGAGATGCAGGCGTGCGCGGCGCGTGGAATTTATATCGGCATTACCGGTTGGGTTTGCGATGAACGACGTGGACTAGAACTGCGGGAAATCTTGCCGTTGATTCCGGCGGAGAAATTGCTGATCGAAACTGATGCGCCGTATCTGCTCCCGCGAGATCTCACGCCGAAGCCATCATCCCGGCGCAACGAGCCAGCCTATCTGCCCCATATTTTGCAACGTATTGCGCACTGGCGTGGGGAAGATGCCGCATGGCTGGCTGCCACCACGGATGCCAATGTCAAAACACTGTTTGGGGTTGCGTTTTAGAGTTTGCGGAACTCGGTGTTCTTCACGCTGTGCTTGATCTCTTTATTAATAAGATTAAGCAATAGCATGGAACGTGCCTCGCCGTCGGGTTCGGTGAAAATGGCCTGGAAACCTTCGAATGCGCCTTCGGTAATAATTACCTTATCACCCGGATAAGGGGTTGCCGGATCAACAATGTCTTTCGGTTTATACACCGACAGCTGATGAATCACCGCTGATGGGACTATCGCTGGCGACGCGCCAAAGCGCACGAAGTGGCTAACACCGCGGGTCGCGTTGATAGTCGTGGTATGAATGACTTCTGGATCAAATTCCACAAACAGGTAGTTGGGGAACAATGGTTCACTGACTGCAGTACGTTTGCCACGCACGATTTTTTCCAGGGTGATCATCGGTGCCAGGCAATTCACAGCCTGTCTTTCGAGGTGTTCCTGGGCACGTTGAAGTTGCCCGCGCTTGCAGTACAGTAAATACCAGGATTGCATAATGACTCTTATCCGTTTAATCGGGGCGCAAGGATAGCAAAAGCTTTACGCTAAGTTAATTATATTCCCCGGTTTGCGTTATACCGTCAGAGTTCACGCTAATTTAACAAATTTACAGCATCGCAAAGATGAACGCCGTATAATGGGCGCAGATTAAGAGGCTACAATGGATGCCATGAAATATAACGATTTACGCGACTTCCTGACGCTGCTTGAACAGCAGGGTGAGCTAAAACGTATCACGCTCCCGGTGGATCCGCATCTGGAAATCACTGAAATTGCTGACCGCACTTTGCGTGCCGGTGGGCCTGCGTTGTTGTTCGAAAACCCTAAAGGCTACTCAATGCCGGTGCTGTGCAACCTGTTCGGTACGCCAAAGCGCGTGGCGATGGGCATGGGGCAGGAAGATGTTTCGGCGCTGCGTGAAGTTGGTAAATTATTGGCGTTTCTGAAAGAGCCGGAGCCGCCAAAAGGTTTCCGCGACCTGTTTGATAAACTGCCGCAGTTTAAACAAGTATTGAACATGCCGACAAAGCGACTGCGTGGTGCGCCCTGCCAACAAAAAATCGTCTCTGGCGATGACGTCGATCTTAACCGCATTCCCATTATGACCTGCTGGCCGGAAGATGCCGCGCCGCTGATTACCTGGGGGCTGACCGTAACGCGCGGCCCGAATAAAGAACGGCAGAATCTGGGTATTTATCGCCAGCAGCTAATTGGTAAAAACAAACTGATTATGCGCTGGCTGTCGCATCGCGGCGGCGCGCTGGATTATCAGGAGTGGTGTGCGGCGCATCCGGGCGAACGTTTCCCGGTTTCTGTGGCGCTGGGTGCTGATCCCGCCACGATTCTCGGTGCAGTTACTCCCGTTCCGGATACGCTTTCGGAGTATGCGTTTGCCGGATTGCTGCGCGGCACCAAGACCGAAGTGGTGAAGTGTATTTCCAATGACCTTGAAGTGCCCGCCAGTGCGGAGATTGTGCTGGAAGGGTATATCGAACAAGGCGAAACTGCGCCGGAAGGGCCGTATGGCGACCACACCGGTTACTATAACGAAGTCGATAGTTTCCCGGTATTTACTGTGACGCATATTACCCAGCGTGAAGATGCGATTTATCATTCCACCTATACCGGGCGTCCGCCGGATGAACCTGCGGTGCTGGGTGTCGCACTGAACGAAGTGTTTGTGCCGATTCTGCAAAAACAGTTCCCGGAAATTGTCGATTTTTACCTGCCGCCGGAAGGCTGCTCTTATCGCCTGGCGGTAGTGACGATCAAAAAACAGTACGCCGGACACGCGAAGCGCGTCATGATGGGCGTCTGGTCGTTCTTACGCCAGTTTATGTACACTAAATTTGTGATCGTTTGCGATGATGACGTCAACGCACGCGACTGGAACGATGTGATTTGGGCGATTACCACCCGTATGGACCCGGCGCGGGATACTGTTCTGGTAGAAAATACGCCTATTGATTATCTGGATTTTGCCTCGCCTGTCTCCGGGCTAGGTTCAAAAATGGGGCTGGATGCCACGAATAAATGGCCGGGGGAAACCCAGCGTGAATGGGGACGTCCCATCAAAAAAGATCCAGATGTTGTCGCGCATATTGACGCCATCTGGGATGAACTGGCTATTTTTAACAACGGTAAAAGCGCCTGATGCGCGTTTGTTTTGCCCTATTTATCGATCCGACAGAGAAAGCGCATGACAACCTTAAGCTGTAAAGTGACCTCGGTAGAAGCTATCACGGATACCGTATATCGTGTCCGCATCGTGCCAGACGCGGCCTTTTCTTTTCGTGCTGGTCAGTATTTGATGGTAGTGATGGATGAGCGCGACAAACGTCCGTTTTCAATGGCCTCGACGCCGGATGAAAAAGGTTTCATCGAGCTGCATATTGGCGCTTCTGAAATTAACCTTTACGCGAAAGCCGTTATGGACCGTATTCTCAAAGATCATCAAATCGTGGTCGATATTCCCCACGGAGAAGCGTGGCTGCGCGATGATGAAGAGCGTCCGATGATTTTGATTGCGGGCGGTACAGGCTTCTCTTATGCGCGCTCAATCTTGCTGACGGCGCTGGCGCGTAACCCAAACCGTGATATCACCATTTACTGGGGGGGGCGTGAAGAGCAGCATCTTTATGATCTCTGCGAGCTTGAGGCGCTTTCGCTGAAGCATCCTGGTCTGCAAGTGGTGCCGGTGGTTGAACAACCGGAAGCGGGTTGGCGTGGGCGTACTGGCACCGTGTTAACGGCGGTATTGCAGGATCACGGCACGCTGGCAGAGCATGATATCTACATTGCCGGGCGTTTTGAGATGGCGAAAATCGCCCGTGACCTGTTTTGCAGTGAGCGTAATGCGCGGGAAGACCGCCTGTTTGGCGATGCGTTTGCGTTTATCTGAGATATAAAAAACCCGCCCCTGACAGGCGGGAAGAACGGCAACTAAAACTTTATACAGTGGCATTTAGATCTATGTCGCATCCGGCAATCAATGCACGCGCTGGTGCGTCTTATCAGGCCTACATTGGTGCCGGGTCGGTAGGCCGGATAAGGCGTTTACGCCGCATCCGGCAATCGATGCCTGATGCGACGCTGGCGCGTCTTATCAGGCCTACATTAGTGCCGGGTCGGTAGACCGGATAAGGCATTCACGCCGCATCCGGCAAGTGGTTAAACCCGCTCAAACACCGTTGCAATACCCTGACCCAGACCAATGCACATCGTCGCCAGACCAAACTGGACGTCTTTGCGCTCCATTAGATTCAGCAGCGTGGTGCTGATACGCGCACCGGAACAACCCAGCGGATGACCTAGCGCGATCGCGCCACCGTTGAGGTTGATCTTCTCGTCAATCTGCTCCATTAGCCCCAGATCTTTAATACATGGCAGGATCTGCGCGGCAAAAGCTTCATTCATTTCAAACACGCCGATATCGCTGGCAGAAAGCCCCGCTTTTTTCAGCGCCAGCTTCGAGGCTGGAACCGGGCCGTAACCCATAATCGACGGGTCACAACCAACGACCGCCATCGAACGCACGCGGGCGCGTGGCTTAAGACCTAATTCTCGGGCGCGGCTTTCACTCATCACCAGCATGGCTGCAGCGCCATCGGAGAGAGCGGAAGACGTACCCGCCGTTACCGTGCCGCTGACTGGATCGAACGCCGGACGCAGCGTGGCGAGGGCTTCCACGGTGGTTTCCGGCCGAATCACCTCGTCGTAATTAAACTGCTTCAGGACGCCGTCGGCATCGTGACCACCGGTCGGGATGATTTCATTTTTAAATGCGCCCGACTGCGTGGCGGCCCAGGCGCGGGCGTGTGATCGCGCGGCAAAGGCATCCTGCATTTCACGGCTGATACCGTGCATACGCGCCAGCATTTCTGCCGTTAAGCCCATCATGCCCGCCGCTTTGGCGACATTGCGGCTCAGGCCGGGGTGAAAATCGACGCCGTGACTCATCGGCACATGGCCCATATGCTCCACGCCACCGACCAGACATGCCTGTGCATCGCCAGTCATAATCATCCGTGCTGCGTCATGCAGTGCCTGCATGGATGAACCGCACAAGCGATTGACGGTGATCGCCGGGACAGAATGCGGCACTTCTGCCAACAGCGCCGCGTTACGAGCGATATTAAAACCCTGCTCCAGCGTCTGCTGCACACAACCCCAGTAAATATCATCGAGGGCCGCTGCTTCCAGCGCCGGGTTACGCGCCAGCAGGCTACGCATTAAATGAGCGGAGAGATCTTCCGCACGCACGTTACGAAAAGCACCGCCCTTCGAACGGCCCATCGGGGTACGAATTGCATCGACAATGACAACCTGTTCCATTGTGACTCCTTAAGCCGTTTTCAGGTCGCCAACCGGACGGGCTGGCTCAACCGGGGGATAGTACGGTTCGTTATGACGCGCTTTATTACGCAGACCTTCTGGCACTTCATACAGCGGGCCGAGGTGCTGATATTGCTGTGCCATATCGAGGTATTTCGCGCTGCCGAGGGTGTCCAGCCAGCGGAACGCGCCGCCGTGGAACGGAGGGAAGCCCAGGCCGTAGACCAGTGCCATATCGGCTTCTGCCGGAGTGGCGATAATGCCTTCCTCCAGACAACGCACCACTTCGTTGACCATCGGGATCATCATGCGGGCGATAATCTCTTCTTCGCTGAAATCGCGCTTCGGCTGGCTGACTTCTGCCAGCAGGTCGTCAACGGCGGCATCTTCTTCTTTCTTCGGCTTACCTTTGCTGTCTTCTTTATAACGCCAGAAACCAAGGCCGTTCTTCTGACCAAAACGGTTGGCATCAAACAGTGCGTCGATGGCATCGCGATAATCTTTCTGCATCCGCTGCGGGAAACCTGCTGCCATCACTGCCTGGGCGTGATGCGCGGTATCAATGCCCACGACATCCAGCAGGTATGCCGGACCCATCGGCCAGCCAAACTGTTTTTCCATCACTTTGTCGATCTTGCGGAAATCCGCGCCGTCGCGCAGTAACTGGCTGAATCCGGCGAAGTAGGGGAACAGCACGCGGTTAACAAAGAAGCCGGGGCAGTCGTTAACCACAATCGGCGTTTTACCCATCTTGCTCGCCCATGCGACAACTTTCGCGATGGTTTCGTCGGAGCTTTTCTCACCGCGAATAATTTCCACCAACGGCATCCGGTGCACTGGGTTAAAGAAATGCATCCCGCAGAAGTTTTCCGGGCGTTCCAGCGCGTTGGCCAGTTCGCTGATAGGAATGGTTGAAGTATTGGAAGCCAGCACGGTATCCGGGCGTACTTTCTGCTCGGTTTCTGCCAGCACGGCTTTTTTCACTTTCGGGTTTTCGACAACCGCTTCTACCACAACGTCCACGCGATCAAACCCGGCGTAGTCGAGCGTTGGATGAATCGTGGAGATCACGCCAGCCAGTTTCAGACCGTCGATCTTGCCGCGCTCAAGCTGCTTGTTCAGCAATTTTGCGGCTTCAGTCATACCGAGGGTTAACGACTTGTCATTGATATCTTTCATGACAACCGGAACGCCTTTCCACGCAGACTGGTAAGCGATGCCGCCGCCCATAATGCCTGCGCCCAGCACAGCGGCCTGTTTCGGGGTTTCAACATCTTTGGTGAGTTTCTTCGCTTTACCTTTTACATATTGATCGTTAAGGAAAATGCCGACCAGTGCGCGAGCTTCGTTGGTATGCGCCAGCGGGACAAAACTTTTGTTTTCCAGATTTAATGCTTCTTCACGACCAAAACGGGCAGCCGCTTCAATGGTTTTTACTGCGGTGATGGGTGCGGGGTAATGTTTCCCTGCTGTTTGTGCGACCATTCCTTTAGCGATGGTGAAGCTCATGGTGGCTTCAATCTTGCTCAGTTTTAGCGGTTCCAGCTTCGGCTGACGTTTCGCTTTCCAGTCGAGGTCGCCGTTAATGGCCTGACGTAAAATCGCCTTCGCGCCTTCAACCAGTTTTTCTGCTTTGACTACGCCATCCACCAGACCGATTTTCAGCGCCTGATCCGCGCCGACATCTTTACCGGCGGCAATGATTTCCAGCGCACTATCAGCACCGAGCATACGTGGCATACGTACAGAACCGCCAAAGCCCGGCATAATGCCCAGTTTGGTTTCCGGCAGACCGATGCGCAGATCTGGCGTCGCCAGACGATAATCGGTCGCCAGCACACATTCGCAGCCACCGCCCAGCGCATAGCCGTTGACGGCAGCAATGGTCGGCACCGGCAGATCTTCCAGGCGATTAAACACGCTATTGGCAAAATGCAGCCACTGGCTTAACTGTTCTTCAGGAACGAGGAACAGGGACAAGAATTCGGTGATATCAGCACCGACGATAAAGGCTGCTTTATTCGAACGCAGCAGCAGCCCTTTTAAATCTGATTGCTGTTCCAGCACGCCGATGGCCTCGCCGAGGCTGGCGACGGTCGCAGTGTCGAGTTTATTAACTGAACCTGGGGCATCAAATACCAGTTCGGCAATGCCATCTTCCAGCCAGTCAAGGTACAGGGTGTCGCCTTTGTAAAGCATGTCAGTCTCCTGAATCCGCAAGGTGATCTGGTCGTACCAGATGAAACGAAGTGTGTATTTTGTGTTAAAAATATGCAAATAAAAGATTAAAGAAATGCCAATCTGATCACGCTCGGCAGAAATCACGCTCTGTATTAACGTTGTGCTAAGATGCGGAGACTTAAGGTCAAAAAACAGAAGGGTATAAAATGGAATCACTGGCCTCGCTCTATAAAAATCATATAGCTACCTTACAGGAACGGACTCGCGATGCGCTGGCGCGCTTCAAGCTGGATGCGTTACTTATTCACTCCGGCGAACTGTTCAACGTTTTTCTCGACGATCATCCCTATCCGTTTAAAGTGAACCCGCAATTCAAAGCGTGGGTGCCGGTAACTCAGGTGCCAAACTGCTGGCTGCTGGTAGATGGCGTGAACAAGCCGAAACTGTGGTTTTATCTGCCGGTTGATTACTGGCACAACGTCGAACCACTGCCGACCTCCTTCTGGACTGAAGATGTAGAAGTGATCGCGCTGCCGAAAGCCGATGGTATTGGTAGTCTGTTGCCTGCTGCGCGCGGCAATATCGGGTATATCGGCCCGGTGCCGGAACGAGCGCTGCAACTGGGCATTGAGGCCAGCAATATCAACCCGAAAGGGGTGATCGACTACCTGCATTACTATCGCTCCTTCAAAACCGAGTACGAACTGGCCTGTATGCGTGAAGCGCAGAAAATGGCGGTCAACGGTCATCGCGCGGCAGAAGAAGCGTTCCGTTCTGGCATGAGCGAGTTCGATATCAACATTGCCTATCTGACCGCGACCGGTCATCGTGATACCGACGTGCCTTACAGCAACATTGTGGCGCTCAACGAACACGCTGCGGTACTGCATTACACCAAACTGGACCATCAGGCTCCGGAAGAGATGCGCAGCTTCCTGCTGGATGCCGGGGCAGAATATAACGGCTATGCGGCTGACTTGACCCGTACCTGGTCGGCAAAAAGCGACAACGACTACGCACAGCTGGTGAAAGACGTAAATGATGAACAACTGGCGCTGATCGCTACCATGAAAGCAGGCGTCAGCTATGTGGATTACCACATCCAGTTCCATCAGCGTATCGCCAAACTGCTGCGTAAACATCAAATCATCACCGATATGAGTGAAGAGGCGATGGTCGAAAATGATCTTACCGGACCGTTTATGCCGCACGGTATCGGCCATACGCTGGGCCTGCAGGTGCATGACGTGGCCGGTTTTATGCAGGATGATAGCGGTACGCACCTCGCGGCACCGGCAAAATATCCGTACCTGCGCTGCACCCGTATTCTCCAGCCGGGCATGGTCTTAACCATCGAACCGGGTATCTACTTCATCGAATCGCTTCTGGCACCGTGGCGTGAAGGGCAGTTCAGCAAACACTTCAACTGGCAGAAAATTGAAGCACTGAAACCGTTCGGCGGCATTCGTATCGAAGACAACGTGGTGATCCACGAAAACAACGTGGAAAACATGACCCGGGATCTGAAACTGGCGTGATGGAAAGCTGGTTAATTCCTGCGGCACCGGTCACGGTCGTTGAAGAGATCAAAAAGAGCCGCTTCATTACGCTGTTGGCGCATACCGATGGCGTTGAGGCGGCAAAAGCGTTTGTTGAATCGGTGCGGGCAGAACACCCCGATGCCCGCCACCATTGCGTGGCGTGGGTGGCGGGTGCGCCGGATGATTCTCAACAGCTGGGTTTCTCTGACGACGGGGAGCCGGCGGGAACGGCAGGTAAACCGATGCTCGCCCAACTAATGGGCAGCGGCGTCGGGGAAATTACCGCTGTGGTGGTGCGCTACTACGGCGGCATATTGCTGGGCACCGGTGGGTTAGTGAAAGCGTATGGCGGCGGCGTGAATCAGGCGCTGCGCCAGCTAACGACCCAACGCAAGACGCCATTAACCGAATATACTTTGCAATGTGAATATAGTCAGTTGACCGGCATTGAAGCGTTGCTGGGGCAGTGTGGCGGCAAAATTATCAACAGTGATTATCAGGCATTCGTTCTGCTGCGGGTGGCGCTTCCGGCGGCGAAAGTGGCTGAATTTTCCGCAAAACTGGCGGATTTTAGCCGTGGTTCATTGCAATTGTTAGCGATTGAAGAATAATCCCCACTTCATTTTGCAGAACTAAGGAAGCGGCAGAGATGCATTTTCGCGCCATTACCCGAATTGTTGGACTACTGGTCATCTTATTTTCAGGGACCATGATTATCCCTGGGCTGGTAGCACTCATCTACCGGGATGGAGCGGGCCGCGCTTTTACCCAGACCTTTTTTGTCGCCCTCGCCATTGGCTCTATGCTGTGGTGGCCGAACCGCAAAGAGAAGGGCGAACTGAAATCCCGTGAAGGGTTTCTGATAGTGGTGCTGTTCTGGACCGTGCTGGGTAGCGTCGGTGCGCTCCCTTTTATCTTCTCGGAAAGCCCAAACCTCACGATTACCGATGCGTTTTTTGAATCTTTCTCTGGCCTGACCACCACGGGAGCCACTACGCTGGTGGGGCTGGATTCGCTCCCTCACGCCATCCTCTTTTATCGCCAGATGCTGCAATGGTTTGGCGGGATGGGGATCATCGTGTTGGCGGTTGCGATACTGCCTATCCTCGGCGTGGGTGGGATGCAGCTCTATCGCGCAGAAATGCCCGGCCCGCTGAAAGATAACAAAATGCGCCCGCGAATTGCGGAAACGGCGAAAACCCTGTGGTTGATTTATGTCTTGCTGACCGTCGCCTGTGCGCTGGCGTTGTGGTTTGCCGGAATGGATGCCTTTGATGCCATCGGCCATAGCTTTGCGACTATCGCTATTGGCGGCTTCTCGACACATGATGCCAGTATCGGTTATTTCGACAGCCCGACTATTAACACTATCATTGCTATCTTCCTGCTGATCTCCGGCTGTAACTACGGTCTGCACTTTTCGCTGTTAAGTGGGCGTAGTCTGAAGGTTTATTGGCGCGATCCGGAATTTCGCATGTTTATCGGCGTACAGTTTACGCTGGTGGTTATTTGTACCCTCGTGCTGTGGTTTCATAATGTCTACAGTTCGGCGCTGATGACAATTAACCAGGCGTTTTTTCAGGTGGTGTCGATGGCGACGACCGCCGGATTTACGACAGATAGCATTGCCCGCTGGCCGCTCTTTTTGCCGGTACTGCTTTTATGTTCAGCATTTATTGGCGGTTGCGCCGGGTCTACGGGCGGTGGCCTGAAAGTGATCCGCATTCTGCTGCTGTTTAAGCAGGGGAACCGTGAGCTGAAACGACTGGTGCACCCGAACGCCGTGTATAGCATTAAGCTGGGGAATCGCGCACTGCCGGAACGTATCCTCGAAGCCGTTTGGGGATTTTTCTCCGCCTATGCATTGGTGTTTATTGTCAGTATGCTGGCGATTATCGCCACGGGTGTGGATGACTTTTCTGCCTTTGCCTCGGTTGTTGCGACATTGAATAACCTGGGACCAGGGCTTGGCGTGGTTGCTGATAACTTTACCAGTATGAACCCGGTGGCTAAATGGATCCTGATTGCCAACATGCTGTTTGGTCGTCTCGAGGTCTTTACATTGCTGGTGCTCTTTACCCCGACTTTCTGGCGTGAATGATGGAGTAATACGTGAAAACATTAATTCTTTTCTCAACAAGGGACGGACAAACGCGCGAGATTGCCTCCTACCTGGCTTCGGAACTGAAAGAACTGGGGATCCAGGCGGATGTCGCCAATGTGCACCGCATTGAAGAACCCCAGTGGGAAAACTACGACCGTGTGGTCATTGGTGCTTCTATTCGCTATGGTCACTACCACTCTGCGTTCCAGGAATTTGTCAAAAAGCATGCGACGCGGCTGAATTCGATGCCGAGCGCCTTTTACTCCGTAAACCTGGTGGCGCGTAAACCGGAGAAGCGTACTCCACAGACCAACAGCTACGCGCGCAAGTTTCTGATGAGTTCACAATGGCGTCCCGATCGCTGCGCGGTCATTGCCGGGGCGCTGCGTTATCCACGTTACCGCTGGTACGATCGCTTTATGATCAAGCTGATTATGAAGATGTCAGGCGGTGAAACGGATACGCACAAAGAAGTTGTCTATACCGATTGGCAGCAGGTGGCGAATTTCGCCCGAGAAATCGCCCATTTAACCGACAAACCGACGCTGAAATAAGCATAAAGAATAAAAAATGCGCGGTCAGAAAATTATTTTAAATTTCCTCTTGTCAGGCCGGAATAACTCCCTATAATGCGCCACCACTGACACGGAACAACGGC
>NZ_VNXE01000051.1:0-332 GCF_009820115.1 Escherichia sp. HH41S | reverse complement strand
CGTGTGAAATCGATCAGTGCTTCAGGCCACAAATTCGGTCTGGCTCCGCTGGGCTGCGGCTGGGTTATCTGGCGTGACGAAGAAGCGCTGCCGCAGGAACTGGTATTCAACGTTGACTACCTCGGTGGCCAGATTGGCACTTTCGCCATCAACTTCTCCCGTCCGGCGGGCCAGGTAATTGCACAGTACTACGAGTTCTTGCGCCTCGGTCGTGAAGGCTATACCAAAGTACAGAACGCTTCCTACCAGGTAGCTGCCTATCTGGCAGATGAAATCGCCAAACTGGGGCCGTATGAGTTCATCTGTACCGGTCGCCCGGATGAAGGCATCCC
>NZ_VNXE01000077.1:0-335 GCF_009820115.1 Escherichia sp. HH41S | reverse complement strand
CATTTTGTACAGGCTTTTTTTACCCGTTCTGTGCGGATCACTTTCAGGGCGCTGCTCACCAGTTCCAGTTGTTCTGCACTGACTTCCCCCAGATAATCCAGCTCACCGCCACACTCCGGGCAACAGCTTTCTTCAGACTCCAGACGGTGTATTTCACGGGGAAGGTGTGCCGGTAACGGACGACGATGGCGCGACTGTCGCAACTGGCGGGGAACCTGTGGATCGTCTTCCCGCCCACTGTAACGATCGCTGTCCTGTTCGCGTTGTTTCAGCAGGGCCTCAGCCTGTTCAACTTCACGACGCAGTTTTTCAGAACGGGTACCGAACAGCATCCG
>NZ_VNXE01000062.1:0-338 GCF_009820115.1 Escherichia sp. HH41S | reverse complement strand
CGGACGCTGACGCTCGACCGTGAAATCACGCTGCCATCCTCCGGTACCACGCTGATAAGCCTGGTTGACGGAAGTGGTAATCCGGTCAGCGTGGAGGTTCAGTCCATCACCGACGGACTTAAGGTGAAAGTGAACCGGGTTCCTGACGGCGTTGCAGAATACAGTGTGTGGGGGCTGAAGTTGCCGACGTTGCGTCAGCGCCTGTTCCGCTGTGTGAGTATCCGTGAGAACGATGACGGCACGTATGCCATCACTGCCGTACAGCATGTACCGGAAAAAGAAGCCATCGTGGATAACGGGGCGCACTTTGACGGCGACCAGAGCGGCACGGTGAATGG
>NZ_VNXE01000019.1:0-338 GCF_009820115.1 Escherichia sp. HH41S | reverse complement strand
CGGGAGGATTCGAACCTCCGACCGCTCGGTTCGTAGCCGAGTACTCTATCCAGCTGAGCTACGGATGCATCGGGAAACTTACTTTACTGCAGATTTTTTGATACCGCTACTAAAGCCATACCAAGTAAGAGATGGTGCATCCGGGAGGATTACTCGCCTTACGGCTCGCCCTTCGGGCCGTTGCTAAAGCAACGTTATCCTCCCTGGTGCTTGCGGTTAGTACCGCCACCTCTTCGACACCTTCATCGCTGAAGATTTCGTAGAATATGGTGCATCCGGGAGGATTCGAACCTCCGACCGCTCGGTTCGTAGCCGAGTACTCTATCCAGCTGAGCTAC